>JBKJMC010000118.1:0-4238 GCA_046596615.1 Ilumatobacteraceae bacterium
GATGCTGCACCTCATCGACACTCCCGGCCACGTCGATTTTGGTTACGAGGTCAGCCGATCGTTGGCCGCTTGCGAGGGTGTCGTTTTGGTCGTCGATGCGGCGCAGGGCATCGAGGCGCAGACACTCGCCAACTGTTATCTGGCGCTCGAGAATAATCTCGAGATAGTCGCGGTGTTGAACAAGATCGATCTGCCCGCAGCCGACCCGGATCGTTACGCAATGGAAATAGAGAAGGTGCTGGGCCTTCCGGCCGAAGACATCTTGCGAATTTCGGCCAAGACCGGACAGGGCGTTCCCGAGTTGCTCGACGAGGTAATTGCGCGCATTCCCGCCCCGAAGGGAGACCCCGACGCGCCGCTGCAGGCCCTCATCTTCGACAGCCAGTACGACACGTACAGAGGGGTCGTATCTAGCGTGCGCGTGATGAACGGCAAGCTGCGCAGCGGCAGCAAGTTATTGTTCATGCAAACTCGTGCCACGCACGAAACGATTGAGGTCGGCGCGCGCATGCCCGTGCCGACGCCAGTCGACGAACTCGGGCCAGGCGAGGTCGGATACTTGGTCGCCGGTATCAAAGACGTCGGAGAGGCCCGCAGCGGCGAAACTGTAACGCTCGCGTCGAACCCCGCAACAGAGCCGCTCGAGGGTTACCGAGACCCCAAGCCGATGGTTTTTTGCGGTCTGTTCCCAATTGAGGCCGACGATTTCGAGACTCTGCGCGAGAGTTTGCAGCGCCTCAAGCTCAATGACGCCTCGATCACATACGAGCCGGAGTCTTCGGGCGCGCTCGGTTTTGGTTTTAGGTGCGGGTTTCTCGGCCTGTTGCACATGGAGATCGTTAAGGAGCGCCTCGAGCGCGAGTTCAACCTGGCGTTGATCGCCACCGCGCCATCGGTGGCCTACCGAGTGCACAAGACCAACGGCGAGGTCGAACTCGTCAACAACCCGGCAGACCTACCGCCGACCGTGTACATCGCCTCGATCGAAGAGCCGTACTTTCATGTCAGCATCATCACGCCGACCGACTACACGGGCTCGTTGATGGAGTTGTGCCAGTCAAGACGCGGTGAATTGATCAAGCTCGAGTACATTTCGCCGGAGCGCGTCGACATGAACTACAACATTCCTCTCGCCGAAGTCGTCGTCGACTTCTTCGACCAACTCAAGAGCCGCTCGCAGGGCTACGCGAGCCTCGATTACGAACTGACGGGCTACCGCGCCTCTGATCTGGTGCGCGTCGACCTGCTGCTCAACGCCCTGCCGGCCGACGCCTTCAGCACGATCGTGCACCGCGACAAGGCCTACGACTACGGCAAACGAATCTGCGAGAAGTTGCAGAAGTTGATTCCGCGGCAAATGTTCGATGTGCCAATTCAGGCAGCGATTGGTGGCAAAGTGCTGGCCCGCGAAACTGTCAAGGCAAAGCGCAAGGACGTGCTCGCCAAATGTTACGGGGGCGACATCTCTCGCAAACGCAAGTTGCTAGAGAAGCAAAAAGAGGGCAAGAAGAAGATGAAATCGATTGGCAGGGTAGAGGTGCCCGGCGACGTGTTTATCTCTGTACTCAAGCTAGATGACTGAGTTTTCGCCACTGCCTGCTGGCGACGACGGGCCGGGAGAAGCTGGCAACAATGGCGGCACATTTCGCTCGCTGCGCCACTACAACGCCAAGTTATTCTTTCTCGGGCTGTTGCTATCCAATATTGGCTCATGGCTGCAGTTAACTGCCACATCGTTTTTGCTGTATCGCCTGACCGGCAGCGCTACCGACCTGGGCATCAATGTGGCGCTGCAGTTCTTGCCGATGTTGCTGTTTGGCGCGTGGGCGGGGGCGCTATCTGATCGCTATGACCGCCGCAAGACCACGCTGATCACGCAATCGTTGCTGGCCGTGCAGGCCCTCACCCTTGGGGTGCTTGACCTCATGGGCTCGATCAACGTGCCGACCGTGTATCTGCTGTCCGGGATTTTGGGAATTATCGGGGCGATTGACAATCCCGCGCGCCGCGGCCTGGTGGTCGAGCTCGTGCCGCAGCAGGATATGTCGAACGCAATGTCGCTCAATACCGCGGTGATGACGGGCTCGCGCATTTTCGGACCGGCGTTGGCGGCCATTCTTGTTGGCCCACTTGGCACGGGCTGGCTGTTTATCCTCAACGGCATCTCGTTTGCCGCGATGTTGTACAGCATCATCGGCTTGCGCCGCAGCGAAATGCATCACTTGCCGCCGCGCAAGGCGGGAGGCACGCCGGTGCGCGACGCGCTGCGTTTTGTGCGCACCAACGAGCGGCTTCAGGTGTTGTTCGTCGTGTTCACGCTCGTCAGCACGTTTGCCTTTAACTACAACACCGTGCTTCCGAAACTGGCCGACGTGAGGTGGGGCAACACCAACGCCTTTGGCTGGGTCCTGGCCGTTGCCAGTTTCGGCAGTCTCTCCGGTTCGCTGATGACGGCACGCAAGCACATGGTCTCTCTGCGCTGGGTCGCGATAAACGTTTTGATACTCGGCGCGAGCAACATCGCGATGGCGTGGTCGCCAAATATGGCGACTGCTCTCGTCTTCGCAATTCCGCTCGGCTTTGGGGGCGCGGCGATGATCGCCGGCGCCAATAGCATCACCCAGGCCGAGTCGCCGCCCGACATGCGCGGACGCCTCTTGGCGCTGACTGCGGTCGCGTTCTTGGGATCGACGCCGATCGGCGGGCCGATCACGGGTTGGATTGCCGATAACATCAGCGCGCCGTGGTCGCTCGGTTATGGCGGTGTGATCGCGATATGTGCAGGCTTGTACATGCTTATACGGATCCGGGGACTCGAGCATGTCAAATAGAATCATCTGGTTTCGTCGCGACCTGCGCCTCGCCGACAACCCCGCGCTGGTAGCCGCTGCCGCCAGCGGCGATGTCACGCCGCTGTTCGTGCTCGACCCACTTTTTCTATCGCGCTCGGGCGCCGCGCGGCTGGCCTTCTTGTTTCGCAACCTGCGCGCCTTGAACGAATCGATCGGCGGGGTGTTGGTCGTGCGCACTGGCGACCCCGTAGACGTTGTCGCCCGAGTCGCCAGCGAGGTTTCGGCGAACCATATATATATAGGTAAGGATTTCGCGCCATACGGCCAGCGCCGCGACGCCGCGGTGGGCGAGGCACTCGCCGCGATCGGCGCAACGCTCGTTGGCCACGGCTCGCCGTACGCGGTAGACCCAGGCACGGTTCGCAAGTCAGACGGCACGCCGTACGCCGTGTTTACGCCGTTTTCAAAAGTGTGGATCGCAACGGGCTGGGACAAGCCGCAACTCGCGCCGCGAGTGCGGTGGCTTGGCGCCCCAGAAGTTGCTTCTGAAAAAATCCCCGACGACCCGAACTTGGCGGCCGAGTTGCCCGAGGCCGGCGAATTAGCCGCCGCCAAGATATGGTCGCGGTTTCAAGACGCGGCTCTCGACGCATATCGCGAGAATCGAAACAGACCTGGCGTCGCGGGCACGTCGATGCTCTCGCCGTACCTGCGCTTTGGCGTCGTGCACCCCAGGCAGCTGCTCGCCGATCTTGGCGATAACCCGTCGCACGAAACATTTCGCAGCGAACTCGGGTGGCGCGAATTCTATGCCGACGTGCTGTTCAATCAGCCGCGCACCGCATGGCACAACCTGCAGCCGAAGATGGACATGATCACTCTCGACACGGACGCCAATGCCAAGAAACTGTTTGCCGCGTGGTGCCTAGGCCGGACGGGTTATCCGATCGTCGACGCCGGCATTCGCCAGATGCTTGCGACAGGTTGGATGCACAATCGGGTGCGCATGATCGTCGCCAGTTTTTTGGTTAAAGACCTGCACCTGCCGTGGCAGTGGGGGGCTAGATTTTTCTTGCAGCATCTCGTCGATGGCGATATCGCCTCAAACAACCACGGCTGGCAGTGGACGGCCGGCACAGGCACCGACGCCTCACCGTACTTTCGAGTCTTTAATCCTATTTCACAGGGCAAAAAGTTTGACCAAGACGTCGCCTACGTTCGCCGGTGGGTGAGCGAACTGCGCGACGCTCCCGCGCATTTAATTCACTCGCCGCGGCTGGCAGATTCGGGCAGCGGCATGGCAAGTTTGTTCGGTAGTTACACCGCGCCGATCGTCGACCACGCCCACGAACGCGCCGAATCACTGGCTCGATACAAACTCGTATCAACTAAGCAATCGCTATCCTTAAAGAGCACCGATGCTTGACGAACGTAAAACCGCCATCC
>JBKJMC010000051.1:0-2649 GCA_046596615.1 Ilumatobacteraceae bacterium
GACCTTCGTTTTGCCGGGCACGATTGCCGCGCGCACCGCAGCCAGATCGCTGTGATCTACGGCGGTGTGCTCGATGCCCCACGGCGCGAGCACGCGCGCGAACAGCCTGTACGACCCGCCGTAGGCGTCGATCGGAACGACTAGATGGTCGCCCGGCCGCAAGACCGTGCGCAATAGTAGGTCCTCTGCGGCGAGCCCCGACGCCGTGGCAAATGCACGAGTGCCGCCTTCTAGCGCGGCTAGGCACTCCTCGAGGGCGTCGCGGGTCGGGTTGCCGCTGCGGGCGTATTCGTAACCCGCGCGCAAACCCCCGACGCCGTCTTGCTTAAACGTAGACACCTGATAAATCGGGGGGACGACTGCGCCAGTGCGCGGGTCTGCCTCCTGCCCGGAATGGATTGCGGAAGTTTCAAATTTCATCTACGCCACCACGTATCCGAGCAAGTCCTGCCTTGTTAAAACGCCGATTGGTTTGCCGTCGTCGAGTACCGTCAGCGCGCTCGCCAATTCGAACGCGGTAACAGCGGCGGAAACCGGCTCCTTGCTGCCGATCATCGGGAATGGTGGGCTCATGTGTTGTCCAACCTGGTCGGATAGCGCGGCCTTGCCGGCGAAGATCGCGTCCAGCAGCGCCGACTCCTTGACGGATCCAACTATTTCCCCGACCATCACCGGCGGTTCGGCCTTGACCACTGGCATCTGCGAAACCTCGAACTCTCGCAAAATGTCAATCGCCTCGCGAATCGTCTCTGTTGGATGGACGTGCACAAACGACGGCAGGTTTCCGGTTTTTTGCAGCAAAACCATGCCTACCGTTTCGTCATCTCCGCGACCCAGAAATCCGTACTTACGCATCCAGTCGTCGTTAAAAACTTTCCCGAGGTAGCCGCGCCCGCCATCGGGAAGAATGATCACGACGAGGTCTCCTTTCTTCGCCCGCTTGGCCACATCGAGTCCGGCGACAACTGCCAAACCGCACGAACCTCCGACCAGCAGTCCCTCCTCCTGCGCGAGCCGCCGGGTCATCGCAAAGGCGTCCCCGTCGGAGACGGCGATGATCTCGTCGACGACCTTCGGATCAAATGCTGTCGGCCAAAAGTCTTCGCCGACTCCCTCAACCAAGTATGGCCTTCCCGTGCCGCCCGAATAGACGCTGCCCTCAGGGTCTGCGCCAATTACTCGCACAGCTCCGCCGCTTACTTCCTTCAAATACTTTCCGATTCCGGAAATGGTTCCGCCAGTTCCGACGCCGGCCACGAAGTGGGTGACCTTGCCTTCGGTGTCTTTCCAAATTTCTGGCCCGGTCGTCTCGTAATGCGAGAGGGCATTGTTCGGATTCGAGTACTGATCGGGTTTCCACGCGCCAGGAATCTCTCGTGTCAGCCTCGCGCTCACCGAATAATACGAGTTCGGATCATCGGGGTCGACCGCTGTCGGGCAGGTCACGACCTCGGCCCCATATGCCCGCAAGACGTTGATCTTGTCGAGGGAAACCTTGTCGGGGCAGACGAAGACACACTTGTATCCGCGCTGTTGGGCGACGAGGGCAAGGCCGATGCCGGTGTTGCCGCTGGTCGGTTCGACGATCGTTCCGCCCGGGGCGATCAGCCCGGCCTTCTCGGCGGCGTCTACCATTCGCACCGCGATTCGATCCTTTACCGAGCCGCCGGGGTTCAGGTATTCGACCTTGACGACGACACTCGCGGGCAATCCAGCGACGATCTTGTTCAACCTCAGCAGGGGTGTGTTGCCGATTAGATCGACTATCGAGTCATGGATCATGACTTCACACTACCGAACGTCGTAGCCGCTACTTCTTGTCGATCGCCCGAAATAACTTACTAAAAATTGCCGCCAATTTTCCTTGGAACCCGCCCTTGGTTTTCCTGTCTTCGGCGTACGCCTCTAACAATTCGGCCTCGGCCTTTACGCTCTCAGCAATCGAGACCTTGCCGTCGCCATCTAAATCGAGATACGACTCGATGCCGCCGGCGTCGTCTTTATCTTGGTCGTCGCTATGTTGACTATCTTTTCCCAAATCTTGGCCCATAGTTTAAAAAACCCTTCGTCGAACGTTTCTTCAAACTATCACCGCGCATTTAATCTGGGCACAGCACGAGCAGATAACCATCCGGATCAGAAAAGATGGCCGCCCCCACGTTGCCCCAATACGGGTTGGCGTGTTCGACCGGTGAGTATCCGAATTCAATGAGTCGCGCAATTGTCTCTAGGACTATTGGTTGCGGAAGATAGAGGACGAGCAAGTCTTCATCTGTTGGGGAAGGCCGCGGCAGACCCGATGTATGTTTGGTGAGCTCAATGTGCCATTGCGCACCCTTAAGTCCGACGATGGCACCGTCGTATCCGGAGTGGTCCTCGAAGCCACCGAGTCCCTCCAGTCCTAGCGCCTCGACGTAGAACCGATGGCTCTTTGTCAGGTCTGTCGATGGCCTGGCAACGCGCATGTCAGTAATAGGCAGTCGAAATTCTGTCATGGCGTCATTGATTCTCTGACGGATTCTGGTTCGACAGATTACTTTTGGTAGGCCCGCAGATTTGCTCGCAGAACCTCCGGCCATGGCGTCGGTTCAATCCCAAATTGGCGACGTGTTGCCGAGTCATCAATAACAAACGGCGCAGTGAATTGAT
>JBKJMC010000104.1:0-2940 GCA_046596615.1 Ilumatobacteraceae bacterium
GTCGCAGCGCTCGCCGGCGATGAGCCACGCCCCGCCGGTGCCGTGCAGGCTCACGGCAATCCCGGCCTGCCGCGCGATCGCGCCTAGCTGGCCAACGGCCGCGCCGCTCCCGCGCGCGACTGCGAGTGCAATTCGCTTGTCGCTAAACAGCGCCCAGCCCGCCGCGTGCGATTTGGATTCGATGAGCACGATTGCGCCGCCCGGCAACCCGCTAGCGCCAAGCGCCGGCCGTATCGCGTGGGTCATGATCGCCGTGGCCGTGCGCAGGGCGTCGCCGCCAATTCGAAACACACATGTATTACCGGTGCGCAAGACGCCCGTGGCGTCGGCGAAGACGTTGGGTCTCCCCTCGAAAACGAAACCGATGACTCCGAGCGGCGATGTCACGGTACTTACTGACCATCCGTCGTGGGCGACCGTATCGGTTACCACTTCGCGGTCGGCGCGAAAACCCTGCCAGATTCGCAGCGCGGCAACCATGTCGCGTCGCATCGAGTCTGTGAACTCGAGACGAGTAGTAGAGCGAGCCCGCGCCTTTGCATCGGCGACATCTAGCGAGTTGGCAGCCGATATCTCGCCGATCACATCAGGGCTCTCGAGCAACTTGGCGAAGACATCGTAAAACTTAGATATCGCCTCGTCGCCGCATTCGCGCATCTCGATGAAGGCCTCGGCGGCGGCCCCAACAGACCTATAGACCAATTCGGACTCGAACCTTGGCACGCGCAGTATCTCGCCCGTACTTCCGACCCCGATCACGCTGTCCCCTGGCTCCATGCTCGCGGCGAAGCCTTCGTCAATCACCACCAATCGTTGGCCGACGAGTACGCGATCACCCGCTCGAATCGGCTCGTTCACGAAAACAACTCTGACATTTCGACGACGCGAGCGCTATCGATACTGACCTGCGCGGCCTGACCGACCGCGACCGCCCACAACCCCGCGTCGGTGTCGACCACGGCGGCCGTGCCCTGGCGGATGGATCTTTGCATCGCTAGGTGTGCCGCGCGAGTCGCACCGTGATGCATGCCTCGCCGGCCGTTTGCCAGTGGCGGCTCGACGCTCTCGGTGAACGAACCGTACCCGTCGCTGCGGCAAGACATGCGCACGAGTGAAGATGGCAAGAAAGCCTCGATCTTGCCCTTCGAACCGACCACCGAAATCTCCTGCTCGTTGGCAGAAGCCTCGGCGAACATGCACAAGTCGAGCGAAGACCGAATGCCATTTGCGTAATCGACGATGACAAACGCATTGTCCAAAATATCGGGCGTTTGGCCGCCGTAGCTCTCTTCGAGGTGATTGACGTCTTGAGCGCCAGATGCCATCACCCGCACCGGCCGAGAGTCGGCGAGAACATTCATCAGGTCGAAAAAATGACAACACTTTTCGACGAGCGTACCGCCGGAATACTTATTGAATCGATTCCAATCCCCGACCTTTTTCAAGAACGGAAAGCGGTGCTCGCGGATTGCAATCATCTTCAATTCGCCAATTCTGCCGGCAATAGTGTCGCCAATCAATCGGCTCGTCGGCGCCATGAACCTGTATTCGAGACCTACCTGCACCACCCGACCCTGGCGATGCGTTTGTCGCTCGACAGCGATCAATTCCTGGCACTGCGCGACGGTCGTGCATAGCGGCTTTTCGATCAACAGATGCTTGCCGCTTCGCAGGGCCGCCGCGGCAACCGCAGCGTGCGTAAAGTTGGGCGACGCGATCACCACGACGTCGATGTCTTGTCGCGCCAGGAGATCGTTGAAGTCGCGATAAGCGGCCGCCAATTTGTTAGTCGCGGTCGCCTGCGCACGGGCCAAGCTGGCGGCGTCTGGGTCCGCGAAGGCGACTACCTCGGTCGAGTCGATTCCCTGCAAGTCAATAATGTGTTCGACCCCCATCATCCCGGTGCCGATTATTCCGTAACGCAAGCGATCGGTGGCGCGCAAGTAATCAGGGCCAGATGACATCACACTCAGGCTAGGTCGGTACTGTGTCTAGTCATGAACACAAAGGCCCTCCCGAACGGCCTGTACTTCAGGCAGTTGCTCTCGGGGGTTGATTTCGCGGTCGGCGACGAAATGGCAACGCAGATGGTGAACTTCGTTTACTTAATCGGCGACTGCGCCACCCGCGAATGCGTGATCGTCGACCCGGCGTACGAAATAAACGATCTGCTCGAATGCGCCGCGGCAGACGAGATGAAGGTAACCGGGGTATTGGCCACCCACTACCACCCCGATCATGTCGGCGGTTCGATGATGGGCACGTCGATCGAAGGCGTCGCCAGACTTTTACAAACGTGCGACGTGCCGATACATGTGCAGCGCGATGAGGCGCCGTGGGTCACCAGAACAACGGGTGTCGGTCTGGCCAACCTCGTAGCCCACGATGCCGGCGACGTCGTCAAGGTTGGCGGCATAGAAATTTCGTTGCTGCACACGCCAGGGCACACTCCCGGGAGCCAGTGCTTTCACGTCGAGGGATGCCTGGTCGCGGGCGACACTCTGTTTTTGGAGGGCTGCGGGCGAACAGATTTGCCTGGTAGCGACCCAGAGCAAATGTACGAGAGCCTCAACATGCTCGCCGCGCTTCCCGGCTCAACAATCGTCTACCCCGGCCACCGCTACTCAGACCCCAAGAGCGAGAAGCTCGGGGTGGTTACCGCAACCAACTATGTCTACAAGCCGAAAACTAAGCAGTCCTGGATGGAGTGGTTCTCGCGCTAACGAATGGCGCTGAAAATGCTGCTGGCGCCGCTCGCAGTCAGCAGCACAAGAATCAGGATCCGAAACCTGTTCGGCTCGATGTGCGCCCTGATCTTGGTGCCGATCGCCAGACCGCACAGCATCAGCGGTACGAGAACCGCCCCAAGTCGCAGCGACTGCAAACTGATTTTGCCGCTCATCGCGAAAAGCGCGATCGCCAAATAGCCCGAAAACGCAA
>JBKJMC010000154.1:0-5347 GCA_046596615.1 Ilumatobacteraceae bacterium
ACGAACCCTGGTTCGAAACACCCGATCCGTTTAGCAGAAGTGTAAAAATAATAGCGTGCTGTCCGTCTCGCGGCGAATACGGTACGACACCCGCGAGCGCCTTGGCACCCGTAAGCGTTCCGGTCTTGGCGCGCATGATTCCTGCAACCGAACTGCCCGTAAACAAGTCAGCAAGCGTTCCCGAGCGACCGGCCAACGCGAGACCACCCGTAAGTGTGCCGAACCCACCATCGCTCACCAGTAGAGATTGTAAAGTCAGGCACGACACTCTGTTCGACCTGTCCAAACCGGAGCCGTCGGTCATTGCTAGACCATCTACGCTCACCGAAAGTCTCGCCAGCACCTCTTTTACGCTGGCGATGCCGGCGATGCGCGTGCCATTACCGCTGGAAGCGAAACCGAGCTCTTTGAGCAACAGCTCGGCGGTATTGTTGTCGCTGTTGGTGAGCATCTCCGCTATCACTGCGGCTAGCGGCGCCGACGATACTGAGGCGACCACGGGAAGGTCCGCTGAGGCCGTGCCGGTCTTGGGCGCACCGGCCACGGAGATACCGCGCTCGGTTAGCACCCGAGTGAATTCAATTGCGCTCGACAGCGCAGGGTTGTCTGGCTTGATCGGCGAGGACAAGATCACTCCGTCGTTGATCAGCATCGCGCCTAACGGTCCGACCTCCGTGCTGCGCACGCCAAGTCCCAGGCTCGGCGTGAACCGTTCGGCGTCGTAACGTGACTCGTCTGCGACGATCGAGCCGCTTATGCTCGTCACGCCAGCCGCAACCAATCCATCGACCAAGGTTTCGACACGGGTGGGAGAGAGAGTCGGAAGGCTTTCCGTGCTCGTGTAGTTTCCGAGTGTCAACAGCGGATCGCCGCCGCCAACCATCCAGAGGTCTCCCGAGACAGTGTCGCTGCTGACTACTCCGCGCAAAGTCGTTGTGAATTGAAAGTCTGGACCGAGCACATCGAGTGCGGCGGCTGCCACCACAAGTTTAAGACTGCTGGCCGGCATCAGCGCCTTGGCGCCGTTTACTGCCACAATTCGACGTCCCTCGACGTCGACTAACAAACAAGATTCGGGCGGAAGGCTCTTAGTCAAACCCCTTAGCGAATTGCGCAGACCGCCAAGGCGCGTCTCGACCGAAAGGGTTGCAGGCACACGACGTGCCGAGAACAGGGGCGTAACGACCACAGAGTCGCTGGAGGCGATCGAGGCAACAGAATTTACCGCCTTTGCCGTTGTGCTAGAAACACGCCAGAGCAGTGTCAGCGGTAACGCGCCTGTAATCAGCAATGATACGAGCGTGAGTGCAACTACTTTCGGCGAGCCAACTCTTACGCGCTGGCGAGTGCCGCCAAGTCCGCCGGAGTCGTCAACTATTGACCCTGGTTTCATTGTGCAATACCGCGAAACTTTGCGTAGCGGTAAAGATGGCCGAGGGCAATCGCGGCGCGATTGCCACTTGGGTAACAAAGGCGACCTGTTTGGCGCACGGCTCGCACTCCGGAATTCTCTGGATCGGCAACCGCCAACTCGGTTGCCGTGAGGATGGGTTTGCCGTACTTGACCGATGCCTCAAATGCACCGTGGGCGAATCGTTCGTCCTGACGTTCATGGTAGGAAACAATTCGTTCTAGACCGTGATCCGGATAGAAGCGGCCTTCGCGCATGAGGCGAGCCTGATTGCTTTGGATGCCGATCCCGAGATAGATGATCGCATCTACACTCGGGTGGCGCGCCAGTCGATCCAGAATCTCTGGGACAGTGTCGCGCGTTTCACCGCCTGCGCAGTCAATTGGATTGTTCTTGCTCCATCGAGGCGGAAGCAACGTGTCTAACTCCTCTTCAAGATCAGTTGGCAAGTCAATGAGTGTAAGCGCGCCATCGCGCTGTAGCGCATCAGAAGTGACAACTCCCCAGCCGCCAACCGTGGTTAACACAATTGTGCGCGGTCCTTTTGGTAAAGGCTGGGTGGCGAAAGTGGCGGCGACATCGAATGCTTCTTCGATAGTGGCGGCACGAGTCACCCCAGATTGTCTGCATACTCCATCGAAAACTTTGTCGTTGGTGGCCAATGAGCCAGTGTGACTGGCGGCAGCGCGAGCGCCGGATGCGGTTGCGCCACCTTTGATGATGACCAACGGTTTGGCCAGAGCCGCGGTCGACATGTTCGTCATGAGTGCACGGCCATCGACAATTCCTTCGATATAGGCCAGGGCAACTCGTGTCTCGCTATCGCGGGAGTAGAAACTCAGCAAATCGCCCACCGTCACTTGGGCCGCATTACCTGCCGACACTGCACGGGAAATACCAACGTTCGTTTGCCGAGAGAAATTGAGAAAACTCGAGACAAAGTTTCCGCTTTGACTGGCCACGCCGATATTTCCCCTCGGCGGATACGGAGCAACGATCTGGGCGCACAGTGCAACTGGAGTGCTAACTACACCTTGGCCATTCGGCCCAATCATGAGCATATTTAGCCTGTCGGCTTCGGCGACGAGCTGTTCTTCGGCGATTCGACCGGCCTCATCGGCCTCGCGGTAACCAGCCGAAGTGACGAACACTGAGCTGATGTTCTTGCTGGCACAACCGCGCAAGATGTCGATATTGGCACTCGCCGGAGTGCAGATGAAGGCGAGATCGATGCCAATATCGGGAAGTTCATCAATCGAAGCCACGGTTTTGATGCCGAGTACCTCCTCGGCCTGCAGGTTTGTGCCGAATACATCGCCAAGGTATCCGCTCGCCAAAATGTTGTGCAGCGAAACAAATCCAAACTTGCCCGGGTGTGACGACGCCCCAACCACCACAACTCCGCGGGGGTTGAACAACGCCTCAAAATGTCGATCGTCGATCGCGGTGCCTCGCGTCGGATCTGTTACCGATTTCCGCAAAGTATTGTCAATTTCGACAAGGGCGTCGACGGCAATCACGCTGCCGTCATCGGTAACTATCAGCGGATTGATGTCTATCGAAACGATCTCCGGATGATCCCGCAGCGCCGCTTCTATTCCGGTTACGACGGCGAAAAGATCTTGACGCTTCATCGGCGCGGCCCCCCTGAAGTCTTCGAAGACCGCTTTCATTCTCAATTCATTGAGCATCGACTCCAGATCATCGGGTTTCAGCGGGAGTGGGCGAAACGCCACGTCATTCAGCGCCTCGGTAAAGACACCGCCAATTCCGAGCATGAGGGTTGGTCCAAACTGCAAGTCACGCACTAATCCGGCGATGAGTTCGCGCTCCCCCTTGATCATCGGCGCAACCAAGAGGCTCACGACGCCATCGTCCAGTTTCGCCATTGCCAAAAGTTCTTCGGCGGCGTCTTCTACGCCCTGTTCATCGACAAGTCTCAGTCGCACTAGACCGCGTTCTGTTTTGTGGGCGATGTTGTCACCACACAGTTTGACGACGACAGGAAACCCAAGTTCACGCGCGGCATGAGCCGCAGCTTTGGCAGAGTGCACATTTTGCTCATTGGCAAACGGGATCCCGTAATGCCGCAATAGTTCCTTCGATGCCGATTCGGACAACATGGTTCGGCTGCTCACGGGGGTAAACGCTAGACGGTGTAATCTCATGCCGGCGTGACATCGCTTAGTAAATCATCGGGCCTGGTTATTCGGGCCGCACGGGTTGCATTGCCATCCGGGGTATCTGGCCCACATGCTGTGACTTGCGATCAAGGGTTCATCACGTCAATTACCCCGATTACTTCGAACTACGACGACATCCTTCTCGCACCGGGGTTTATAGATCTGCAAGTTAACGGAATCGGCGCAATTGACGTGGCACATGCTCGCGGCGACGACTGGTTGACTCTGGATCAGGCGCTTTTGCGACAGGGCATTACGACCTGGTATCCGACGCTCATCAGTTCTCCTCTCGATAGTTATTTCGAGAAATTTCTGCGAATCACCGATGCCCAAAGCCGGACAGATTACATTCGACCGGAGATCGCAGGGATTCACCTAGAAGGCCCGTTCCTAGGCGAAGCCCTTGGGGCCCACGATCCGCGTCATCTGCAAGTAGCCGACACGGACTGGTTCTCGGCCATCCCTGACATCGTTCGAATCGTCACTATCGCACCTGAGAACGCCTCGGCGATGGCCGCCATCGGCGCATTGCGCGCACGCGGCGTCGTTGTGTCGATCGGACACACACGGGCTCCAGACGAACTCACCGTGGCGGCGATCGATGCTGGCGCGCAATTGGTGACCCACCTCTTCAATGGCATGTCCGGGATTCATCACCGACACGACAGTGTTGCCCTCGTGGCCCTCACCGACGATCGTGTGGCGGTATCGCTCATTGCCGATCTCGTACATGTTCAATCACGCGCAATAAACTTGGCGTTTCGTTCCAAGGTTCACGGCGTCATCCTCGTTACCGATGCGGTGGCGCACGAATCGACGTGGGCACAGCGTCGAGGCATTACGCATCAAGATGGCGCCCCTCGACTTCTAGATAAGACATTGGCAGGTTCGTCGTTGGCGATGAACGCCGCGATAAAAAACGTCGTTCAGATGTGTGGCGTTGACCTGCATTCGGCAATTCAGGCGGCGACTGCCACTCCGGCACGATTACTAGGATTATCAGACCGTGGGTCGATCGCAGTTGGGTGTCGGGCCGATCTTGTCGAACTCGATCCGGATTTTGGTGTTCGACGAACATTTATAGCCGGCCAACACGCAACCTAAAAGGGGAAGCGCTTGAGTACGAGCTCCATTCACTGCATGCGCGCGGATACCCGACACCCGCGGTTTCCGCGATCAGTTTGGACGAATGCTGCCACAGGCGACGGCGCGACTCATGTGACCCTGACATGGGTATTGCTCGCAGCCGCGGGCATTCCAACCGGACGCCTCAAAGCTTTGGTGTTGGGCCACATGACGACCGCCGAGCGACTCGCCATGCAAAGCCTGCTTAACGCCAGCGAACCGCGCCTTTAATCGCTCGCTAGGGTTTCGTCGTGCACATCATCTCCGCTCTATTTATTGACACGTTCGAGATGATCCCATCTCCTGGCCCGTCGACGCGCATCGATCTTAAGGGCGTCTTTTTTTCGCTTGTAGCTCCAACCGCACTGCCGACGACAATCGAGCCGCACCTGATGGCGCTCATCTACTGTCAAGCCGACGAGCCTGGCAACGGGGTGTTCGAAGTCATATTCCGTCGTGGTCTAGACCCCGACAGCGAACAGCTGGCGCGACACGTCAGTCCATTTTCCGTCGAACCGGGCAAGTTCACCTATCGGCTCGTTCGCGGGTCGCTAGAACTTAGCGAGTACGGTCAATGCTTCGCCCACTGTCGCGTTGGTCAAGGCAGTTGGACATTTGTGCCGCTCAC
>JBKJMC010000191.1:0-2969 GCA_046596615.1 Ilumatobacteraceae bacterium
GACGGTGCTCGGCGAAATGTGTCGCACCGGCAAGTCGCTTGGCAAACTGCGCGCGCCGCTAGAACGGTACGCCTCTAGCGGAGAGATCAACACCACGGTGCCCGACATCGGCAAGGTCATTGAACGCATCACCGCCGGCTACTCGCAATATCAGCAGGATCATCTCGACGGCCTTACCGTGGAGTGCGGCACGTGGTGGTTCAACGTGCGCCCATCAAATACGGAGCCATTGCTGCGACTCAACCTCGAGGCCGCAACCCGCGATGAGTGCGACGAACACGTAGTCGAGTTGTTGTCGCTGATCACCTCCGTATAGCGCCGCGCCAAACAGCCCAAGTTCAGGGAGCCGCCGCAACGCGAATTTTGCCGCAATAGACTGCGTTAATGGCACTCGACGCGCAACTTCTAGAGATCATGGCGTGCCCCCAAGACAAGGGTGCGCTGTACTACTTCGCGGCAGAAGAATTCCTGTACAACCCGCGCCTTTGCCGCAAGTACATTGTGCGCGACGGCATCCCAGTAATGCTCATCGACGAGGCCGTCACTGTCGACTCTTGTGAAGCGGCGGTCCTGCAGGGTCGCATCAATACCGAAGGCATAGCGCCAACCTTCAGCTAGTTCTCGTCTAGGATGTAGTGCCGCAAGCGGGCTGATTGAACCGGTGCCAGTGGGCCCCAGCCCTCGATGGTTGTACAACCGACTTCACGAGGAGAAAACATGAGCCCAACATTTGCCCAGCGCCGCGATTACCGGGTCGCAGATATTTCGATGGCCCCTTTTGGCCGCAAAGAGATCCACCTAGCAGAGCACGAGATGCCGGGCTTGCGCGCGTTGCGCGCCGAATTTGGCAAGAGCAAGCCGCTTAAGGGTGCGCGCATCTCTGGTTCGCTGCATATGACTATTCAGACTGCGGTGTTAATCGAAACGCTCGTCGAACTCGGCGCCGAGGTGCGTTGGGCGAGTTGCAATATTTTCTCGACGCAAGATCACGCCGCCGCAGCGGTAGCGGTTGGGCCCACCGGCACGATCGAAGAGCCAAACGGAGTACCCATTTTCGCCTGGAAGGGCGAGACGCTTGAGGAGTATTGGTGGGCGACGGACCAGATGATGACGTGGCCAGACGGCAACGGTCCGAACATGATTCTTGACGACGGCGGCGATGCCACAATGTTGCTGCACAAGGGCGTCGAGTTCGAAAAGGCGGGCAGCGTGCCAGACCCGACCACTGCAACCAACCCAGAACTCGCGATCGTGCTCGGCCTGTTGCAACGTTCGTTAAAGAGCGAGCCGCAAAAGTGGACGACGATGGCCAAGGGCATTCGCGGTGTTACCGAAGAAACCACTACGGGCGTGAAGCGTCTATACAAGATGGCAGCCAATGGCGAGTTGTTGTTTCCGGCAATCAACGTTAACGACAGCGTTACCAAATCAAAGTTCGACAACCTCTACGGCTGTCGCCACTCGTTGATCGACGCCATCAACCGAGCCACCGACGTGATGTTGGCGGGCAAGGTCGCGGTCGTCTGCGGGTACGGCGACGTGGGCAAGGGTTGCGCGCAGAGCCTGCGCGGCCAGGGCGCGCGCGTAGTTGTAACCGAGATCGACCCGATCAACGCCTTGCAGGCGGCGATGGAGGGATACCAGGTCAACACTCTCGAAGCGATGGCGCCAATCGCCGACGTCTTCGTTACCGCCACCGGAAACTCTGACATTGTCACGATCGAGCACATGTCGAGGATGAAGCACAATGCGATCGTCTGCAACATCGGCCACTTGGATAATGAGATCGACATGGCTGGACTCGCCCGCAGCGGTGCGGTGCGCGACGAACTCAAGGCCGGCACCGACCTGTGGTCATTTCCAGACGGTCATTCGATCATCGTGCTCGCAGAGGGCCGCTTGGTCAATCTCGGTTGCGCGACTGGTCACCCGAGCTTTGTGATGAGTTGTTCATTCACGAATCAGGTCATCGCCCAGATGGAGCTGTTCGGCAACTTGAACAATTATCCTCTCGGCGTATACGTGCTGCCAAAGCATTTGGACGAAAAGGTCGCGGCGCTGCACCTCGACGCTCTCGGTGTGGTGTTGACCAAACTCACCGATGAGCAAATCGACTACTTGGGCGTCGCCCCGAGCGGCCCGTTCAAGCCCGAGTCGTATCGCTATTAGGCATTTTTAACAGCGGTAGAAATAGGGCCACCAATGGTCCGATCAATACCGCGAACAATATTGTGCCGACTCCGACCTGTCCGCCGAGCATCCACCCGAGGATCAGCGCGGTGACCTCTATGAATGTGCGCGCGCGGCTGATCTTGTAGCCCTTCAGACCGAGGCCCAGCATCAGGCCGTCGCGCGGTCCCGGGCCAAGTCCGGCGCCAATATAAAAACCCGAGCCGACCGCCGTGATCAAGATGCCGAGCAGCATCAGTACCGATCGCACGACCAGCCCGTGCGGCTCTGGCGTTAAGCGGATAAATACGTCAACTGATACGCCGATCTCGACGGCGTTGAGCAAGGTGCCGACGCCCATTGGCTGCGACAGCGGGATCCACAGCAGAAGCACAAAAAAACTAGTGATCACGATCGTTTGGCCGATCGGCAAATTGATGTGCTCGCTGAGGCCCTGATGAAAGACGTCCCACGGAGCGAGCCCGAGGTGCACTCGAACTAAAAGCCCAATGCCGCTGCCAAAGATTGCCAGCCCCAGCACACATCTCGCTAAGCGCTGCACTGGGCGGTCGCGCAAGGGGGCAGTGAATGAATTGGACATCAAGCAAAAGTATCAGTTACGCGCCGAGCGAGCGGTCGTGATCGCGCGGGCCAAGTGCAACGGTTGCGGTGAACGACGCAACAAGTCGTGCGCGGTTTGTCGCGCCATTCTGCTGTCGATGCCGATTGTCAACGTGCACGGTGCGCCGGATGGCGTGATCTACGGGGGTGAATACGACGAACGTTTGCGGCGGCTGATC
>JBKJMC010000285.1:0-9171 GCA_046596615.1 Ilumatobacteraceae bacterium
GCGGCGTCGAATGTCACGAAGCGAACTGGCTGCGGGAGGCGAGCGCCCGCCGCAAGGTGAATGGCGTTGCTGATCTGCAGGGGCTGGTCGCGCGTCAGCAGCGCGGCGTCGTCAAGACATCTTTGATCAACTGGCACAACCGCAACATAGTCCCAGGTGTGGCGAATCTCGTCCTCGAGGTTTTCGCGCAGAACTGGGTCTTCGGTAAGGCGGTCGACTAGGGCGATGGCCTCGCTGAGGGCGAGCGCGCTGCAGCAAATCATCTCCTCGCCCTTTATCGCGATAAGCGCAACTGTTCGCGCGGCGCCCGCCACGTGCATGGCGACCAGGGCGCTGGTGTCGAATACGAGTGTCATCCGCGCACCTGCCGCAGCAATTGATCGATGCGCGCCCCGCTGTGCATCGAGATCGCGTCGCCCGGCTTGAACTCGCCATTTCGCCGCGGGGCCATCACGGCGCCACGGGCCACGAGGTCGGTGATAGTCAATAGCGGCACCGTGTCGCCCGTGATCGGCCCGAGCAACGCCACTGGAGCCCCCGAGACGGTGACCAAGATGCGCTGGCCCGCGCCGGCCCGGCGTATATATGTAGACACCTGCTCGCGCAATTCGCGAATGCCGATCCTGTGGGTCACAATGGCAGGCTAGCGGCTTTGCGTACATTCGTGTACACACTGCGATTAGCGCTCAGCCTCTTCGAGCGGCATACTTACCCGCATGAACTTTGCCTTTACAGAAGAACAAGAAGAGCTCCGCAAAATTGTCCGTTCGTTTCTCGACGCCAAGTCGCCAGAAACTGCGGTGCGCGAGCAGATGGAGACATCCAATGGTGTCGACCCGGCTGTGTGGGCGCAGATGGGCGAGCAGATGGGCCTGCAGGGCCTCATCATTCCGGAAGAGTTCGGCGGTTCCGGATTCACCCAGATCGAACTCGGAGTCGTTCTCGAAGAAATGGGTCGCGCTTTGTTGTGCGCGCCGTTCTTCTCGACTGTCGTGTTGGCCGCCAACACGCTTTTGCAAAGCGGCGACAGGGCCGCGATGGCAAAGTACCTGCCAGGTATTGCCAGTGGCGAAAAGACCGCAACGCTGGCGAGCACCGAGCCGTCGGGCAAGTGGGACGAAAAAGGAATCACGATGGAGGCCAAGGGCTCAGGCAGTGACTTCAAACTGAACGGCACGAAGATGTTCGTTATCGATGGCCACACCGCCAACCTTGTCATTGTCGCCGCGCGCACAACTAAGGGTGTATCGCTTTTCGCAGTTGACGGCAATGCCGATGGTCTTACCCGCACCGCGTTGTCGACAATGGATCAGACTCGCAAGCAAGCCAAACTTGAGTTCATAGATGTTGTCGGCGAATTGATCGGCACAGAGGGCAAGGGCTGGGATGTGTTGTCGACGGTGTTCGACCTCGCAGCCGTATCGCTTGCTGCCGAGCAGGTTGGGGGAGCGCAAAAAGTTCTCGACATGGCGGTCGAGTACGCTAAGGTTCGAGTGCAGTTCGGTCGCCCGATTGGTTCATTCCAGGCGATCAAGCACAAGTGCGCCGACATGTTGCTCGAGGTCGAATCGGCGAAGTCTGCTGCGTACTACGGCATGTGGTGTGCGAGCGAGATGAACGCAGAGTTGCCGTCGGTGGCTTCACTCGCCAAGGCGTATTGCTCAGAGGCGTATTTTCACGCCGCGGCCGAGAACATTCAGATTCACGGCGGTATCGGTTTCACGTGGGAGCATCCGGCGCACCTTTACTTCAAGCGCGCCAAGTCGAGCGAGTTGCTATTCGGCGACCCGACGTATCACCGCGAGTTGCTCGCCCAGCGCATCGGCATCTAACAACGTGCTGTTCGCAGGTTTCCTGCGTTGATAGTTTTCTTCTGCATCGTCTCTGCGGTAATGGTGTTCGCCATCGCCGCCGGAGTGATTGGTCGTGAGGCGCATCGGCTCGACGGAGTCGCCCCGCGAGCTGTCTACATCCTTGAGCAGGCGGTCGATTTCGTGGCCGAGCGCCTGCCCGCCGAGACGCAAGCGCGATTGACGCTGGCAGAGCTAGGTAAATTGCTCAACATGCATTTGGGTTGGCTACACGAAAATGGTTTGCAGCCCCGAGACGTGATCGACAGGCCGCAAGATATTTCGCAAACGATCGTGGTTGGCGAAGAGACGCTGACCGCCTACCTCTTAGGTGAGGCGGCGAAAGCCGATGTCGAAGTTTTAGACGATGTCGATGTCGTGCACGTGGTGCGCGCCCACCTTGCTTATTTCGACGCGATCGGCGCAGTCGGGCCAAACGCATCGAGCAACGACCTCTGACCGATCACGTTTTGCTTCCAGGTCGAAACGTAGCGCTCTAGCTTCGGGTTGAAGTACGGGTCGTCGTCGAGTTTGTCGCGCCACCGCGCGCCGATCTTGGCGACCTCGAATAATTGCAGTTTCGGCGAGCGAGTTAGAGATTCGAAGTGGAAGAACTGGGCGTGCGGGGTGAACAGCACTCGGTAGCCAAGCTCCTGCAACTTGAGTCCAAAGTCGACGTCGTTGTAGTTGCTAGGGAAGTGTGTGCACAGGCCGCCGGTCTTGACGAAGGCGTCGCGCTTGACTAGGGCGCACGCGGCAATTACGCCCGAGACCTCGCGTTGCACCCGCAATAAATATTGCGCACCTGTATGGGCGAGCGGCCGACTTCGGTACAGGTCGTACGGCACAGGGTTCAAGACGTGTCCGGCGCTTTGAATTGTGCCGTCTTCGTACAGGAGCATCGGCCCGACCATCGCCACGCTTGGGTCCGCGAGCAGGCCGATCATAGTTTCAAGTGCGTCGGGCGTGATCATCTCGGTGTCGTCGTTGAGTAACAGCAACAACTCTGATTCGCTACACACCGCGCCGAGGTTGATTTTGTCGGCAAAGTTAAACGGTTTTGAAAACTCAACGAAGCGCACTTTGTCGCCACCCGCACTGGCGATTGCGTGGCGTGCCTCAATCGGCGTTTGCTCATCGGCGACGACGACGATCTCGAAGTTCGTATAAGTAGAGCGGGCGATGAGGGTTTTGATGGCGTGAGCCGCGAGAACTTCACGCTCGCCGTGAATTACCTCGGAAGTACCTCGGGTCGGAATAATCACGCTGATGCGCGGGGTTGTCGAAATCGTGCGTCGCACTCGAACTACTGGCAGGTGTTCATCGAGAACTAAGTCCGCGGTAATATCGGTTCGCGCGCAGTGTTCGCGGACGGCTTCAACCGAGCAGGTTGGCTGCAAATGCTTTTGATCCGATGTATACAGAATCTCGGCGATTCGCATGGGTGCGGCGATAAATTCGGAGAGGATTAAGGCGCGGTCGTGAGGGTGCTTTGTTGCTAACGCCGCCAGACCGCCCGCTCGCTCAACCAATTGGGCTGGCACAACAAGTAGATCGCCGACATAACAATGCGAGCGCAGGCGCTCGGGCGACCACTGCGGCCGGCGCACCTGAGTTGGTTCTTCCCATCTGCTCACCGAGCCGTGCGCCGAGTCGCCGTAAATCATTCCGTGCTCCGGGTGTTTGGCGATGAATTCGTTCAGAAATTCGATCGTGCTTGGTGTCAGTGCGTCGCCGCAGCGCATGAAGATGATGTGATCGCCTGGCAGCGATTGAGTTGCAACTTCGACGTTTCGGGAGCCGAGCCGAGATTTTTTTACAACAGCCTGTAGTCGCGGCGCAAGATTTGCAATCACGAGACGGAGTGGCGTCGGCTCGCTGCTTTGAAGCGAACTAAGCGTGCGCTTCAGGTCGTTGGCAAGAGCCATTTCTGCATTGATTGAAACCGTGTAGGTGCTCACCTGGCAAACTTCTTGACAATGTAACGCAGCGACTTTGGCATGTGCCGATAGGCGAAGCGAATTGGACGCAACCACGGTTGGTGTACCCAGTCGATTTGCTGGCTGGCCTGGGCGCTCTTGGCGAAACTGTCGCGAAAGTGGTAACCGTCCATGCTGGTGGCTGGGCCGTAGATGCTGAGCACGCGCGCCTCGGCGATGGCGCCTACTTCGGCGTCGCGCTGCGCCAGTTGGGCTAGTGCAAATTCGCGGCGATCGGCTTCGGCGGCATCAACATGTTCGATCGCGCCGTTTGCCATGCCCTGAATACTAATGATTTAGGTGAACGCTAAATCATCATGTTCAGGTTATATGCAATTCTCTCGGCGAGTTCGGTATCGCCTGAGCCCGACCACTTGCCAGAAGTTTCTTGCGCAGTGCCGCGACCAGTGGCGAGCGTAAGAAAGGTGTTGCTGTCTGTAATAAACGTCGCGCGAATTTTTGCCGGTTCGCTCTCTACCATCACCGCCCGGCCGTTAGCTACAGTGATGAAAAGTTCGCGTTGCACTGGGCCGCTGATTACGAAGCGCACCGAGTCGCCCTCGGGTGTGGCGACGCGCTTGCCAATGACGATCGGCAGCGTGCGAATAAGCCGATCGATGGTGTGTTCTGCGGCCGACCCAGACTCGTGACCAGGAAGATTCAGCGCGCGACGAATGTCTTGCTCGTGCACCCAGCAGTCGAGCACGCGAATGCCCATGAAGTCACCGACGGTGCCAGGGCCCGTCGGCATCATCACCGGTGTGTCAAAGTAGGCGTCGTCGGCTTCAAGAAGTTGTTTGGCGCGAGTTTCGGCAACCTCCTTCCATTCAGCGAAAACCTGCGCCCCAGTTAAGTTGCGTCGCGAGTCAACCTCGTGCTCGTTATATTCCCCGATCTTATTTTTGATGTAATCGCGCGGCGTTGCCCTGTGCTCTGTCGGCTTGTCGCCGCGGTTATCTTTTTCGATAGATACCAGATGTGAAAGCGTGTCTTGCACCGACCAGCCCGGGCAGGCGGTCATGGTCTTCCATTGGGATTCGCTAAGTGTTTCGCATAACTCGTTGAGCGAATTCCATGTCGCGATCAGTTTGTCAATTGAATCTGTAGGGATCATTTCGCATCCTCTAAATAAAGCTAAATGATGAATAATTATGGTGCCGGGTTTTGCACGGTCTTCCACTGCCGTGCCTTAAGGTACGGAGCAAAAAATTTGCCGATCTTGTTGAGGTCGGCGGTCGTCTTGGGGGTCTTGATTTCGTACAGGCCATCGAACGAACTGTAGGCAACCGTCAGTTCCCATAACCGTATTGCCTCGTCGCCCATCGGCGCGGGCACGACGACGGGGCCGAAAACGGCACGATTATTCGCAAACACCAATATCGGCACCCCGAAACCGGCGTATTCGTGGACGGCGCGCTCGTGATCGGCCCGCACGTCGTCGTGTGTCGTCGGGTCGGCGAGCGCATCGTCCCAGGCATTTATCGGTGCGCCGATGCTGGCCAACAATTTGAGTGCGACCTCCCGGTCGTATGGCCGAATTGCCTCAACGTGCAACGATCTGCCAATCGCCTCGTACCAGTCGTCACACAATGCCATGTTCTGGCGCCGAAGTAATGCGCCGACGCGCATCGGGCTCCAGCCGTAAGAAATATCGCGCTCCCATGGGTGCTTTTTACCCTCCACCAAATTAATTTCTTCGAGACTAAAAAACTTCCACGAGATTTCGAGCCCAATTAACCTTCGAACTTCGCGAATCCAGACTGATGTCTGATACGCCCATGGGCACATTGGATCGAAATAAAAATCGATTCGATCGGTATCCATATCTTCACAACCTAGAGGATGACGACTAGATTCGTGATATGGAAAGACCTTCGCGATTTGCTCACACCCGCTTTCTCGGTGACAAGCGCACCCAGTTGGTATATGACCTCGACGATTGGTCGGATGCCGCGGTCATCGACGAGATCGTTGCCAGCGAAGTAGGTACGTGCTTTGGTCCCGACACATTGCCCGAGGCCCGCAATCGCGGGTACACGCTTGCTTCCCCTGGCAAATCGCGCCGCCACCGTAAGCCCCGCGCTTAGTTCGTGTTGCGCCGGTGAATGGCAGTTTTCTCTCGGGAGGATTAAACCTCGCCAGATATTTGGTCGTGCCGCAGGGCAGGACTGGTGCACTGCCAGCGATGGTTTTGTGCCACGGTTTTCCTTCTGGCGGCATCGACGCTCGCCAATCGGCTGGAACTTTCCCCGAATTGTGCGATCGCGTCGCCCACGAACTCGGTTGGGTGGCGATGACTTTCACGTTTCGCGGCTGCGCCACGAGCGAGGGCGACTTCTCGATGCAAGGCTGGGTCGACGACCTGCGCGCGGCCATAAGCCATGTCGTGGCCGAAACATCTCCGAGCGGCATTTGGCTGGTCGGCAACAACACTGGTGGCTCGCTTGCCCTGTGCGTCGCCGCCGATGACCCTCGAGTAGATGGCTGCGCCCTACTCGGTGCGCGGGCAGATTTCGATGACTGGGCAGAGCACCCGCGCAGGTTTCTCGAACACTCCCGCGAGATCGGCACAATTCATCGTCCAGGCTTTCCGCCATCGCCAGACGAGTGGGCGCGTGAGTTACGACGCTTTCGACCGACCGAGGCAGCCAAGCGAGTCGCGCCGCGGCCGCTGTTGTTGATGCACGGAACGGACGACGATATTGTTCCGACCGCAGATTCGCGCGTGTTGGCCCAAAGTCATGGAGCCGCAGAGTTGCAGATTATCGCGGGTGCTGGTCACCGCTTGCGCCACGATCCACGGGCGATGGCGATGCTCTTGGGCTGGCTCGATCGCCAGCGCAATAACGCTTAGTTTTGGTATCGCCGATTTTCGCGGCGGGAACCGTGCCGGTACCAAGGAATCGGACCGAAATTCCGACTCTGAACACTTACTGCTCAGCTCCCGAAAGCTGCGTCGAACGCTGCGCTTAGTTCTGGAGTAGAGATGCCGCTGAAGCCGCAATAATTCACGTTGCCCTGCGCGGCGGTGATGAGGTATTGCTGGTCGACTTTGAAGTCGAAACCATCAATGAGAGCCTCCATGCCGGAAGGCGCTTGGAGTACAACGGTGCTTGCATCGCCGCCCGTGTACCAGCGGTCGACATTGAGCGTTACGGTTTCGCCTTCAACAGATGTGACTGTGCCGGCGAACGCTGGGGACATTTTGGCTAGCACGGCGACATCGAACGGCATGCACGAGGCTGTGGAACTGCCTTCGCCAAGTGATAATTCGAGTGACGAAACCGTATCGGGCTCACTTGCGCTGTCGTCATTAAGGTTGTTGATGATGGCAGCACCGCCGATAGCAATAACTGCGGCCGCAACCACTCCGAGAATTAATAATTTACGACGCCGAAGGGTCATCTTAGTATTTGTTGCGCCAAAAACTTCGGACGTGGCGTTGGAATTGTCTCTTCCATCGTTCGAGAGATTCATAATCTGATCCAATCAAGTGCGAGTAGCGTGACCGGTTACTCCTTGGGCGACTGCAGGGCCAGCAGTCGTTGACGGTAGTCGTCAAGTTCAATCTCGCCGCGGGCGAGTCGTTTATCAAGAATTTCCTTGGCCGTCTTGCTGGCGACGTTTTTTGGAGCTAGAGGCGACGCTCCAGGTGGCGTGAAGTGCGGACGCCGAACGAGCGTGACGGCGAACCAGATGAGCCCTCCCCAGAACGCGATCATCATTGTAAGCATTAGGAACCATCCCCAGAATCCGCCACCCATGCCGTTGTCCCAATCTCCGTTCCACATAACGCACCTCCAAATCATTCGCAATTTCAATTGTACCACGACCAATTTCGGCGGCGGCTCGACACGATTGGAACACCAGACCATCTACATGTCATCTCCACAAACTCTCCACATCGCCACGGCATCATGTCGGGTCAAGTGAAACGAGTGGATAAGAAAGAAGGTCGAATAGGTGGGCAAATCAAACGATATTACGAAGGTATTATCACGACGTGAGTTACTAATTGCCGGTGGAAGCGTATTGCTTCTTGCCGCATGTGGATCGACTGTCTCGTCAATTGACAAGTCTCTGGTCGGGTCGACCGATCCGGCGGTGGAGCGTCGCGATGCATTGCGTCGCAATGCCAAGGCGTCAACAGTGGCGGCGACCATCATCGCATCTCCGACTATGGTCGGAATCGGCGGACGAGAGGTATCAACTTGGGCGTTCGGTGATCGTCCAGGAATGGGCGGGATCCGGGCCAAAGTTGGCGATTTGATCGAAGCCAAATTCGTGAACAACGTTTCGTCGGCGAACACCCTGCACTGGCATGGTATTGCGCTCCGCAACGACATGGACGGTGTGCACGACCTGACTCAGAACGCGGTCGAGGCAGGTAGCACATTCACTTACCGGTTTACGGTCCCTGATGCCGGCACCCATTGGTTTCATCCGCACATGGGTCTCGAACTGGACAGGGGCCTCTATGCGCCGCTGATTGTGGAGGACCCGAATGACCCGATCGCTTTCGATACAGACGTGACATTGATGTTGGACGATTGGCTCGACGGCTACGGCCGCACCCAAGAGCAAGTGCTGGACGAGTTGCAGCGCGGAAGCAGCGGCGGACACGACATGTCGAACATGGGTGGCGGCAACATGAATATGGGTACCAACAACACAACTATGGGTGGAATGAATGCGATGATGAGTGGCTTCACTGGTGATGTCGCCTATCCGCTGCATGTGATCAATGGGCGGGCGCCGTCCGAGCGTGAAACGATTTTCGCCAAGCCAGGGCAGCAAGTGCGCCTGCGGTTAATTAATGCTGGATCGGATACCGCCTATCGTGTTGCCGTGGGTGGTCACCGCTTGACTGTCACCCATGCCGACGGGTTCCCTGTCACGCCAGTCGAAGTTGACAATGTGGTTTTGGGGATGGGTGAGCGCTACGACGTAATAGTTAAGGTCGGGTCGGGGGCATTCCCAATCGTCGCCGTTCCGGAAGGCAAAAGCGATCCGGCCGCCGAGGCGGTGCTACGAACAGTAAGCGCAGCGACCGTGCCGGATGTTGGATCTCGTCCCGCCGAACTCAACCTTCGGACTGTCGCATACGGCGATCTTTCGGCGACGGAAGCGGTTCGCCTGCCGGTGCGGTCTCCTGATCGAAGCGAGGCGATCTCGTTGACTGCGAAGAGCTCGGGGTATGTTCACGGTATGAACGGGGCGAGCTTCCCCGACTCCGCACCGATCATCGTGCGACAGGGCGAACGACTGCGTCTCAAGGTGATGAACGACACAATGATGTTCCATCCGATTCATCTCCACGGTCACACGTTCCAACTCGTCGG
>JBKJMC010000031.1:0-4931 GCA_046596615.1 Ilumatobacteraceae bacterium
CGTCTCGGAGTTGCGGCGCCGCGACAGGCTTCTGCTCACAAAAGACGCCACGATTCGCGAGATTCATCACCGCGTGAAAAATAACCTGCAGACGATCTCATCGCTGTTGCGGTTGCAGGCCCGCCGACTGTCGTCGCCCGAGGCCAAAGAGGCAGTCGCCGAGTCAGTGCGCCGCATTCGGACCATTGCCCTAGTGCACGAGACACTCTCGCGCGAACCTGGCGAGGACATTTCGTTTATTGAAATCGTCCGGCCATTGATGCGTCTCGTCGAGGAGGGTCTGCAGTCCCCAGACCGCCCAGTCAGTTTTGTCGTGCGCGGCGACGGCGGGCGCATGCCGGCGGCCGTCGCCACCCCGTTATCGGTTGTGATTCTCGAGTTGCTTCAGAACGCCGTCGATCACGCCTTCCCCGAGGGCAGCAAGGGCGGCGCGGTGGTGGTGTCGCTGAGTCACGACGACGAAGCGTTGTCGGTTCGCGTCGTCGATAACGGCACCGGGCTTAAAGATGACTTCGAGCTGAACAAGGCCACTGGCCTCGGACTGTCAATCGTGCGCACATTAGTGACGACCGAACTTGCCGGCACTATCGAGATGCGCCGCGCACTGCGCAGCGACGGTATCGAGGCAGAAATTGAGATGGCTGCCGACGGTCAGGGAACCGTTGTCGATCTAAGAGTGCCGATTTCTAGAGATTGAAACTGCAATGCCCAATCGCTTGGCAAGAAACTAGATCGCGTTGCGCGAGGCTCGTCTAGTGGCGGCCATCTGGCGTCTAATGTCGCGTCGCTCTTCTTCGGATGTTCCACCCCAGATGCCACAATCTTGGTTGGTCTCAATTGCAAACTCTAGGCACTCGCGCTTCACGCCACATTCAGCGCACACAGTCTTGGCCCGCGATATTTGCTGAAGTGCCTGGCCGGTGCTACCAATCGGAAAGAACAACTCCGGGTCCGTATCTTTGCAGAGTGCAATTTTTCGCCAGGAATAATCGGCGGATCCGAGCGCGAGGCTGGTAGCGAGAATTGACACGTGTGATCTCCTGCTCAGTTGATAGGAACCGTGTCACGATAGACACGAGCAACCACGGTTTCAATAGCAAGATGGAAGATTTTTAATATTTTTTGGCGGTACTCTGAGGTTGTGTCTTTGGGGGATGTGCAGATAATGGCGCATCGCGGCGCAAGCAAGGTCGAGCGCGAAAACACATTGTTGGCATTTACTCGCGCGGTTCAGATGGGGGCAAACTGCGCCGAACTTGATGTGCGAATCTGCAAATCAGGTGAATTAGTCGTGCACCATAACGCAGTGTTAGGCGATGGCAGGGCGATAAAGGACTTATCGCGTGCCGAACTGCCCGAGTACATTCCAACATTGAGCGAGGCTCTCGATTCCTGCGAGCCAATTAATGTCAACATCGAAATTAAAAATGACGAAGCGGAGCCAGACTTTGATCCGACCGACAAGGTCGCCAGGTTGGTCGTGCAGTTGCTTCGTGAACGCGGTGATCCACGGCAGTGGTTGGTCTCGGCATTCCGACGCGAGACGGTAGACCGTGTGCACCAGCTGTGGCCACAATTGCCAACGGCCTGGCTAACAGTGATCGTGACAGAAACTGAGGCGGCGCCACTGGCGGCGTCGCTGGTCGCCTCGGGACACATCGCGCTGCATCCCTTTGTAAAGACATTGACGCGTTCGATTGTCGAGACGATGCACGCGAGCGGCCTTGCAGTTAATACGTGGACATGCGATGATCCGATTCGAATGCGCGAACTGATTGAGTGGGGGATCGACGGCATCTGTACCAACGTGCCCGACTTGGCGCTCGAAGTGCTTGCAAAAAGTAGGAACTAAGCCTCGGTAAATGATGGCCGCACTAGGCGCAGCGCGTTGGGGCAGTGTTTGATCTCGAGGTTTGTCGTTTCTCCCAGGTAGTCGCCGTCGAGTTGATACGGGAATGGGGCGGGAAAGTTAATCGTGATCCTCTCGGCGTCGGTATGTACATCGATGCTTTGCGACGACTTGACACCGCTCTTTTTAATTGCGCGATACAACGATTTGAGAATTAGCGAAGTGGTCATCTTGCGAAAGGTGACAACCACTAGCTTCTTTTCGAGCGCAGCGGCGGCTGACAAGTTGATCGCCCGCTTGCCAACATAGGTGTACGGGTTGGTGTTCAGCACCACGGTAAAAAACCCATTTGGGATGTGGCGGCCGTCGATGTCGACGGTGAAGTGGGGAAACTTACGGTTATATGAGACGAACCACGCCTGCAGTGCCGCGTAAGCGAACAGCGGCTGACCGACGAAGCGTTTGAAGGAGGCGCGGCGCTCTACTTGGGCCACAACCGCGGCGTCGTAGCCGATGCCGGCGTGGAAGCAGAAGTAACGACCATTGGCCTGACCGAGGCTGATGCTCTCGATCTCATTCTTTTCGAGCGCGGTGACAATCTGGGTCAGCGCGACCATCGGGTCGTTCGACATTCCCAGGCTGCGCACGAACACATTCGTCGAGCCGCCGGGAAGCATTGCCATCGCGGTGTTACTGCCGGCTAGACCAGTGGCCACTTCATTTAGGGTGCCGTCGCCGCCGAATGCCACGACGGCATCCATCCCTCGCAATGCCGCGTCTTGAGCAAAACGAGTGGCATGGCCGCGTTCGTTTGTCTCGACGACTTGAACATCGTGGTGGCGCGCCAAATGTTGGTGTACTTGCACCGTGTTACGGGGCGTTACCGAGGAGGCAAAGGAGTTGACGATCAGCAGGATCTGCAAGACCAACTATTTTACCACTGGGAAGACTGGCCGAGTCACGGTTACCACCGTCACAGACGTCATTTCCAGTGGTCCAGGGTTGGGTAAGAGGCAAACACGTCGGTAACAATAGAAGGCATGAATATTGTCGTCTGCGTAAAGCAAATCCCTGATCCTGCAACACCAGGTGCTCTCGATGGTGCGACCAACGCGTTGAAGCGCGACGGCAAACTCATTTTGGATGAGTCCGATGGCTACGGCGTCGAGATGGCACTGCAACTAGTCACGACCGCAGGTGCCGGCGAAGTCAGTGTCGTCTCGATGGCGCCGAATGGCGAAGTATCGGGCATGCGTACCGCCCTAGCGATGGGCGCGGTTAAGGGCATCTTGGTTTCAGACCCGGCGCTCGCAGGTTCTGATGCGTTGACTACCGCGCGCGTTCTTGCGGCGGCGATTAAAAGACTTGGTGGCGCCGATTTGATCATCGCCGGAACTGAATCATCCGACGGCTACACGGGCACGGTGCCAGAGCAGATGGCCGAAGTGCTCGGCCTGCCAAGCATTACGTTCGCCAAGAAGGTGCGAATTGACGGAACGACGCTCAAGGTTGATCGTCAGAGTGAAAATGGCTATGACGAAGTTGAGTGCCCATTGCCAGCGGTGATTAGCGTGACAGCCGGCGTCGTCGAGCCGCGTTATCCGAGTTTCAAGGGCATCATGGCCGCAAAGTCCAAGCCAATCGAGACTGTGACCGCGAGCGATCTTGGCATCACGCCAGTTGGTTGGGCCGGCGCAAATCAAAAAATTGTTGCGGTCGTGCAGGCCGAGGCTCGCCAGGCCGGCCAGATTTTCGAAGACGACGGCGAAGCATTCGCCAAGATCGTGTCATTTCTTGAAAACTTGAAAGTGATCTGAGGAGACAAAAGCATGACCATCAATAGCGTTTGGGTTTTCGCGCAACAAGTCGGCAGCGCACCAACAACCGGAACACTCGAGTTGCTGACCAAGGCCCGCTCGCTCAGCGCCAACGTAACGGCATTCGTCGGCGGCGACGCTTCGGCAATCGCCGGCGCGCTCGGCGAGTTCGGCGCAACGAAGGTTTACGCAACGGGCGACTTGGATGGCAACTTGCCGGGCGTCGCCGTAAGCGCCGCGATGAAGAAGATCATCGAGGGCGGCGACACGCCAACAGTGATTTTGTTCCCGCAAAACTATGAAGGCCGCGACGCCATGGCGCGCTTATCGGTCAAGATCAATCGGACGGTGCTCACCAACAACATCGACATTGCCGACAGCGGCGACGGCGTTGTCGTAACAACGCCAATCTTTGGCGGTAACTCGCTTGTCAACACGGCATTCGTCGGTGACGGCCCATTCCTGGCAGCATTTCGCCCCAAGAGTTTCGTTGCCGAAACCGCTGGCGGTGCCGCCGCGCCCATATTCCCAGCGCCCGTTGGTGATCTTGGCGCAACCGGCACGGCCAGGGTTTTATCGGTGCACCTTGAAGAGAGCAGCGGGCCAAAACTTGACGAGGCCAACATCGTCGTCTCGGGTGGTCGCGGTCTTGGCGAAGCAGCCAACTACAAACTGATTGAAGAGCTCGCCAAGTTGTTGAAGGGCGCGCCCGGCGCATCTCGCGCGATTGTCGATGCCGGCTGGGTTCCTTACAGCTATCAGGTCGGTCAAACTGGAAAGGTCGTGAAGCCCGAGGTATACATCGCCGCCGGCATTTCGGGCGCCACGCAACACATGGTCGGCATGAAGGGTTCAAAGAACATCATCGCCATCAACAAAGACAAAGAGGCGCCAATTTTCGGCGTCGCCGACTTGGGCATTGTTGGCGACGTTCACAAGGTGATCCCCAAACTAATCGAAGCGCTCAAGGCTCGCGGTTAACGCGCGACTCGGGTGACAGCGCGCGGTTAACACGCGACCAGTTAAACGGCGTCGTGCGCGTTGATCGCCCAGGACATATTTGTTTTCGCGTTGTGCGCAACAAGTTGTAGTTGCCACCCAGACGCTGGCTCGTAGTCCCACCACGACCACGACCACTGTGCGGCGACGCTTCCTGCCTGATCGGCGGTGAGCGGCCACGAGTTCAGGGCGTTGCCGAGCGCTGCGAGCATCCACCACGCACCGAATCTTCCGGTGGCGGCGCCGCGGCGCCGAGCGTACGCTCC
>JBKJMC010000102.1:0-3493 GCA_046596615.1 Ilumatobacteraceae bacterium
TCTCGACTACCTGCTCCAAGCCCGCCGCGATTGCCATCACGGTCTTGCCCGTGCCGGCGCGACCGTCGAGCGCGATCACTGTGATCTCTGGGTCGAGCAGCAGTTCGAGGGCGAAGCGCTGCTCCTTGCTTCGCGAGCGCAGTCCCCACGCCTCCGGCGCAGACGGCGCCAGCAGTGTGAGTTCGTCGCTGCGACAGCGGGTTAGCGCCGATTGCGAACCCGAACGCAACACTGCGAAATTATTTTCACCAAGCGTTGATCCGCCCGCGAAGCTCGACTTCTCGACGCCGCCGGATTGGTACAGCGCGTCGACGACTTCGGACGTGGTGTCAAATGTTTGCCAGCCCATAGGGCGAGTTGCCGCGTTGCTTCCGACAGGTTGATGCTCCTGCGCGGTGAGTCCGAGGTGGGCGGCCTTGATTCGCAGCGCCGCATCGTTCGAAAGCACAACGGTTGGGGCGTGTTGGGCCTGGCCGAGTGCGGCGCCGATGATCCGGTTGTCGGGGATCTCGGGATTGAGCCCGTGCTCGATGAGTAGGTGTCGCTGGATGCCGTTGACTTCGATTTGCACGGTGCCGCCGACTGGTGCGTCGTGTACTGCCATCGGCTTAGCGAGCGAACCACCCGCTTTACGTCGCAGGTCTTCGATCGTGCGCAACGCAGTTCGAGCCGACCGACCTACATCATCCATGCGCGTCTTTAAGCCGTCGAGTTCTTCGACGACAGTTAATGGGATCACAACATCGCAGCCCGGGAAGTTGAGCATGCTCGTGGGATCGGCGACCAAAACCGATGTGTCGAGAACTACGCGCGTGGCCACGCCACTGGCGTTGGCGAGAGTGATGTTGGTGACTGCGATGTCGTCAGTGATGTTTACGTCGGAGTCACCAACCGACGACGAGCCGAAGCTTGTCTGGTGATCAGGATGAGACGATGAGGTCAGCAACATTTCTAAGTGTGACTGTTCGCGACTGGCCGATGGTGGATGGCAGGGAAATCTCGAAAAGCTTCTTGTTGACGACATTTTTTGGAATTATTTTGGAATTATTTTGAAGTGATTTTTGGGGGCAAATATGGCCACAAAACGGGGTCAGCACCAGACCTCAGCAAAAGGCTTATCTACGGCTCAAATCCAATGCCCGTATGAGGCGACCGGACCCAAATATGAGACCCAACAATCATCTGGGTTTCATTTTGTTGACGCCCGCAAACCCAATGCCAGTAAGGGTTCTAGAAAGTGCCACATTTGGCGGTCGCGCGAAGCCGCGGCGAGTTCTGGGCGTCGCTTGGCCGACAAAAATTACCGGCGCTAGTGAAAATTTTCGCGTTGATTTTGTTATTTTTTTGAAATTTAAAAATTTAGAAAAAATTAATCCGTGACGTCGCCGCGGCGTTGAATGCTTGCATTTGTCGCACAGACACACTCAAATAGAAGCAAGCAGTTAGCCGATTCCGAGAAAGCAAGGTAAGAAATGACAAAAGCAGAGCTCATTGATGCAGTGTCAGAGAAGTCCGGTGTATCTAAGGCAGATGCCGAAAGAACCATCGCGTCATTCTTCGAACTCGTCGTAGCCTCCGCAACTCAGGGCGACAAGATTGCATGGCCGGGCTTTGGCTCGTTCAGCACATCGAAGCGCAAGGCTCGTGTCGGCCGTAACCCACAAACGGGTGCACCGGTTCAGGTACCAGCTTCTACAGCAATGAAGTTCACTTCAAGCTCAACGCTGAAGAGTGCACTTAATCCAAACCGCAAATAAAAAGAAATACCTACCTAAGGAGAAATCAAATGGCAGCAAAAAAGAAGGCCGCTAAGAAGGCACCAGCAAAGCGCAAGAAGGCTAAGAAGGCCGCCAAAAAGGCACCAGCCAAGAAGCGCAAGAAGGCCGCAAAGAAGAAATAAGGCCTTAGCCACAATTAATAATCGGTTCGGAGAACTGCAAACCGGGGGGCGAAAGCCCTCCGGTTTTTTTATGTCCGATCGCTTGACGGGAATTGAGAAATTACGGTCAGTCGCGCCAGTTAGACGGTAGGTGGGCGAGATCGCTCGGAGTGTCGATGTCGATAGCGAGCGCGGCGTCGGCAACTATGCGCAAATCGAGGCCCTGTTGGGCGGCCTCGGCGCAATGGGCGGCGAAACTCGCTGGCCCATAGTGAAATTCGAAGTTGCAACTAGTTGGCACAACTAGCAAGTTGGTGCCGTCGCCGTGCTGATCGCTGACGATAACTGCTGCCAGGTTGGAACTTTGACCGGATGCCGAAAAACCAGACTGCAAGTGATCGAGTAAGTGATCGAGCCTGCGCGCTAGCGGCAGATCGGAGTGGGCGATGACTGCCCAGGTGTAGCCGTCGCCTCGGGCCGCAGCGAAACCAGCCTGCACCGCGTTGTTCAGACCCGGCCTGTCTTGGCGAACGACAGCAGCGCCATTGAGCAGCGCCCATGCGGTTACTTCGTCGTCGTCGCACACCACGAGCACCGGCAGTGGGGCCGCCGCTCGCAACACCCGAAGTGCCATGAAACGGGCCAATTTGTGGCGATCCTGCGCCGTAAGCACGCCGGCGAGGCGCTCTTTGGCGCCAGTGAAAGATTTGATCGGGACGATTACGACACTCGTAGATGTCGGCGCAACCACCGAGCCAGCATACGGCTCGCGACTAGTCATACGCTTAGACATGGTGGGAACGCGGATCTGTGTTGTCGGGGGTGGCTCGTGGGGCACGACGATCGCAGCGCTTAGCTCGCAAAATAATGAGACGATCATGTGGGCGCGTCGTGACGAACTTGTTGGCGAGATCAATGATAAGCACACCAACATTAGATATCTCGGAGAGCACAAGTTGCCCGCAGCTCTGCGCGCGACGAGTGACATTGCGGTCGCGGTCGCCGGCGCCGATGTAGTGGCGATGGCCGTGCCATCGCAGTCAATGAGAACCGTGATGCACGAGGTTGCGCCAAATCTGCGCGTCGGCGCAGTGCTGATCAGTTTGTCGAAGGGATTGGAGCGCGGCAGTCTGCGACGGATGAGCGAGGTCATTACCTCGAGCGCGCCGAGTAATCATGTTGCGGTTTTGAGCGGTCCGAACCTGGCGCACGAAATTCTTGCGGGTCAACCAGCCGCGAGTGTGATCGCTTGCGAAGATCTCGAAATTGCCAAGATGCTGCAGGAGTTGTTCGCTCGGCCTGCGTTTCGGCTGTACACGAACCCCGATGTGGTCGGGTGTGAGGTTGGGGGCGTGGTAAAAAATGTTGTCGCAATCGCGACGGGAATTGCCCAGGGTTTCGGATTTGGCGAAAACACGCGGGCGACTATCGTGACGCGCGGCCTCGCCGAAATGTCGCGACTTGGCGCGGCCCTCGGCGCACAGACGCAAACGTTTGCCGGTCTCGCGGGGCTTGGCGATGTGATGGCGACGTGTTCTTCTCAGTACAGCCGCAACACGACGGTAGGCATGCGCCTGGGCAAGGGCGAGTCGATAGCCGCGATCACCGCCTCGA
>JBKJMC010000032.1:0-2716 GCA_046596615.1 Ilumatobacteraceae bacterium
TACGCGAGATACATGGCCAGCACTGGAGCCAGTCGTAAGTCGCCTGCGCCGATGCCACCGCGACTGACTCGAGCCAAAACCCTAAAAACAGCGAAAACTACGACGAACGATGCGATCATCACCAAGATGACGCCCGCCTCGAGATCGACCGCGCGGTTGAGCCCAGCCAGTGTTAGCAGTAGAGCACCGATGATTGCGGCGCGACGTGTTGTCGAGCGCACCAACCTGTGCGTATAAAAATCGGTAAGCGTGTGTTCGATGCACATCCCGCACATGACCGCGAACGCCAGCAACTCAAGAAACGACTCGAATTTTCGGTACAGCAACAACCCCAGCGCCGCGCCGACGACAGCGGCGATGCGCGCAGAAAACGCGAAAGAATCAGTGACGACGCCAAAATTGATCGAAACAATGTTGCGACGCGCGCGACGAGCCCGCCGACGACCTACCAAGTAACCAAAAATGATCGCAAGCGCCTCGCCAAACAAATTAGTTCGTCACTCCTGCACGAGTTCAATCAGCGTGCCGAAACTTCCCTTGGGGTGAATGAACGCGACGGTCGTACCGCGACTACCTGGGCGCGGGGCCTTGTCCAGCGGCGTGGCCCCGGCGGCGATCATCGACGCCAATGCCTCGGCGCAGTTTTCGACGCGATAGCCGATGTGGTGCAACCCCTCGCCGCGCTTTTCGATCGACTTGGCGACGGGCGAGTCGGCGCTCGTCGGCGTGAGCAACTGAATGTAACTCTCGGCGACTTTCAACAACGCCTCTTCGACGCCGTCAGAAGCGACGACCTCTCGGTGCGTAACCGTGGCGCCGAACGCGCGCTGGTAATAGTCGATGGCTGCTTCGAGGTCGCGAACGGCGATAGCGATATGGTCGATTTCGGTCAGCAACATGGCTGCGTCTCCTCCTTTAACTTTCTTTGCGGCGAAACATCGTGATTTTTTTCTCGCCAATCTTGTCGCGCAGATCTTGGTTGTCGATGCCCATGCCCTCGCGCGGAGCGAGGCACAACACGCCGATCTTGCCCTCGTGCAGATTGTGGTGCACCTGCGAAGCGGCCTCACCCGTGTCTTCGAGCGCGAAAACTTGCGACAGCACGGGCTGAATCATGCCCTTGGCAATCAGCCGGTTGGCCTCCCAGGCCTCGCGGTAGTTGGCAAAGTGTGAGCCCACGAGTCTTTTCAGGCGCATCCAGAAAAATCGGTTGTCGAACTCGAGCATGTAACCGCTGGTCGCTGCGCAAATAGTGACGGTGCCGCCTTTCTTTACAACATACATCGACGCACCGAAGGTAGAGCGGCCGGGGTGCTCGAAGACGATGTCGGGGTCTTCGCCGACGAGCGCGCGAATATCGGCACCGAGGCGGCGCCACTCGCTCTCGTTGTGCGTGTTGTCGTCATTCCAGAACTTGTAGTTGGCGGCCTTGCGATCAATTATCGCCTCGCACCCCATCTCGCGCAGAATCGCGGCCTTCTCTGGCGAACTGACGACACCGACGGGGATTCCGCCGCCGTTGAGAACGTACTGGGTCGCGTACGCGCCGATGCCGCCGCTCGCACCCCAGATCAGCACAACATCGCCCTGCTTCATGCGCGCGCCATTGTCGGTGACCAACATGCGATAACTCGTCGAGTTACACAGCGCGTTGACCGAAGCCTCCTCCCACGACAGGTGCGCGGGCTTGGGCATCAACTGGTTGGCCTTAACGATACACATGTCGGCGAGACCGCCGAAGTTTGTCTCGTACCCCCAGATGCGTTGGTTGCTGCCGAGCATCGAGTCGTTGTGCGACGAGGGGTCTTGGTCGTCGACGTGATTGCAATGCACCGTGACTTTGTCGCCGGGCTTCCACGAGCGCACCGCAGAACCAACGCGCAAAACCACGCCCGAGGCATCGCTGCCGATCACCTGGTATGGCAAATCATGGCGCTTAGCCCACTCGCTCTCGCGTGCCAGTCGAGTTAGCGAGCCAAAGGTGCTGATCGGCTCGAAGATGCTGCTCCACACAGTGTTGAAGTTGATACTGCTCGCCATCACGGCCAATAACGCTTCGTCGGGAGCGATCTCTGGTGTTGGCACTTCGCGAATGTGCACGCTCTTGCGCGGATCCTTGTCGGCCGAGGCCATGCCGGCGAACATGTCGGCCTCCTCTTTCAGAATCACGGCCGCCCGATACGACTTGGGTATCTCGAGCGCGGCGAAGGTCTCGGCGTCGGCTCCAGAATTGATGGCGGCGAGGATTTTTTCCATATCGTGACGATACTTTGGCGGCGCAAACTTTGCGATATCGGCTCAAATGCGGCGCCAATAATTCGCACTGGGCTTGTCGGCGCGGACTGCTTGTCGGCGCGGACCGCTTGCCGTCGACGTTCGGGCTCTACGCTCTAACGACAAGCAATTTCCGACGGAAATCCACGTATATATAAGGAGACCACGCCATGGCCGGTTCATACATCGTTGCCGGAGCACGAACGCCAATTGGCAAGATGAGCGGGGCGTTGGCGTCGTTTAGCGCGGCCGAACTCGGCGGGTTGGCGATTGCCGCCGCCTTGCAGCGCGCTGGAGTCGCGCCGCACGAAGTTGAACACGTGATCATGGGCCAGGTGCTGACCGCGGGGCAGGGTCAGGTGCCGTCGCGCCAGGCCGCCTCGAATGCCGGCATTCCGATGAGCGTGCCGAGCATCAACATCAACAAAGTCTGTCTGTCGGG
>JBKJMC010000205.1:0-6128 GCA_046596615.1 Ilumatobacteraceae bacterium
GTTCGAAACTGGCGGCTTTTTGGGCGGCGTCGCGCCAGCAGTTGTCGGTTGCTTCTTGGCGGCTAATTTTTTAACTGGTTTTTTGCTGGCCATCTGGTGTGCCCTTTAGAAGTCGAGGTTGCGCACATCGCGCGCGTTGGTTTGGATGAATTTTTTGCGGCTCTCGACGTCGTCACCCATCAACACGCTCATGATGTCCTCGGCGAGCGCGGCCTCGTCGACAGTGATTTGCAAAAGCGTGCGCGAGTCGACATGCATTGTCGTGGAGCGCAATTCTTGCCAATCCATTTCGCCGAGACCCTTGAGGCGCTGAAACTCCTTCTTATGATTCGGGTGTTCTTTCAAAAACTTCTCTTTGGCGACGTCGTCCTTTAGGTAAATTTTCTCTTTGCCAATTTCTGTTGAAAACAACGGCGGTTGGGCGATGTAGATGAAACCGGCCTCGACCATCGGGCGCATCTGGCGATAGAAGAATGTCAGCAGCAACGTGCGGATGTGGCTCCCGTCGACATCGGCGTCGGCGAGGATTACAACCTTGTGATAGCGGGCCTTGGCGGCGTTGAACTCATCGTTGCCGATACCGCCACCGATTGCGGTGATCAACGTTTGGATTTCGGTGTTCTTCAACATCTTGTCGAGGCGCGCGCGTTCGACGTTGAGAATTTTTCCGCGGATTGGCAGAATCGCCTGCACCCTCGGGTCGCGCGCGTCGACGGCGGTGCCGCCGGCCGAGTCGCCCTCAACGATGAACAGTTCGCTCTCGCTAGGGTCGCCGCTCGAACAGTCTTTGAGTTTGTCTGGCATGCCGGCGCCAGTGAGTGCGGTCTTGCGGCGCACGGCGTTGCGCGCATTTTTTGCGGCGATGCGTGCCTGCGCCGCGGCGCTCGCCTTCTTAACGATGCGATTGGCCTCTGTCGGGTTTTCTTGCATCCACTCTTCGAGTTTGGTGTTGGTTTCACGCTGCACGAATGAACGTATCGAGACGTTGCCAAGTTTGGCCTTGGTTTGGCCTTCGAACTGTGGCTCGCGCAACTTCACGGCGAGGATCGCCGTTATGCCCTCACGAATGTCTTCGCCGAGCAGGTTCTCGTCCTTTTCTTTGAGGGCGCCCGATGCCCGCGCGTACTTGTTGACGACCGAGGTCAGGGCTGTCTTGAAACCCTCGACGTGCATGCCGCCCTCAACTGTTGAGATGCCGTTGGCGTAACCGTAAATGCCCTCGTAGTAGCCCGTGTTCCATTGCAGGGCGATTTCAAGGGTCTGGTCGTCTTCGCTGGCAACGTAGTACCCGACTTTTGTGAACAAAGCCTCGCGCGACGCGTTCAGATGCTTGACAAAGTCGATGATGCCGCCCTTGTACTGATACGTGATTTTTTGCTTCTTTTCTTCGCGTTCATCGGTGAACACCACTTCGAGGTCGCGATTTAAAAACGCCATCGTCTGCAACCGCTCGGTGACGGTGCGTGAGACAAACTCGACGCCCTCGGCGGCGAACACTGTTGGGTCTGGCCAGAACGTCACGGTGGTACCGGTTGTTGTTTTACTTGGCGAGGCGCCGACCTTACTCAGTTTATTTTTTGGATTTCCGCCGTCGATAAATTCTTGTCGGTAACGATTCCCGTCACGATCAACTTCGGCTACTAATTTTTTTGAGAGAGCATTGACGACGCTGACGCCAACGCCGTGCAGGCCACCCGAAACTTTGTATCCTTCGCCGCCAAATTTGCCACCGGCGTGCAACACGGTGAGCACAACTTCGAGAGCGCTCTTACCCTTGTGCGGCCCCGACGGGTAAGGGTCAACAGGAATACCGCGACCGTTGTCGCTGACGGCGCAACCCCCATCTTGTTGCAAGGTGACGGTGATCTTGGTGCAGTGACCGGCCATCGCTTCGTCGACAGAGTTATCGACGACCTCCCAAATCAGGTGGTGCAAGCCGGCCAAACCAGTTGACCCGATGTACATGCCAGGGCGCTTACGAACGGGGTCGAGACCCTCGAGAACTTGGATGTCTTTGGCCTCGTACGAGGCCGTGGTTTTGGAGGATTTAGCGGTTGCCACAGGCCGTTCCCTTTTGGTTCAGGATGGATTTAGGGCAAGTACGAGACGTCATAAATAACACGTTTTAGTCTACCAATCAGGTGGTGCGAAGATTGCGTTTTACGCGCAGATCAATGCCGCTAATTGTGTTGCCCGTGTGCTGCGAAAGTTTTTTGATTATCTCGGATTCTAGAAATCGCATCTGAGTGGCCCAGGCGGGTTCGTCAACTTCAACCAACAATCTGCCTGCCTCAAGTTTGATCGGGGTCACATGTTTGGCCACTGCGTCGCCGACCAGTTGTTGCCAGTCATCAAAAACACCCGCAACCACTAGAGTCGATTCTGAGCCGAGTCGTCGCAACAATAAATCGAGTTGTTCGGTCAACAGCGAATCGGGTTCTGTGACGGACTCCGCCCCTGGTTCTGTCTCTGGATCAATCTCTGGTTCTTGACTCGTCATAAACTCTGCTTTCGGTCCTGATTTTTCAGTCTGAGACAACTGCCCCTAGACGAATCTTGATTACGCGTTCGATGTGTGCAATATCTGGTAAAACACCCGCCGTGGTGATTAAAACCTGCCCTTGGGGGAAGTGCCGCAGCAGAGCCGAGGACCGCTGGGGGTCAAGCTCAGAAAGGACATCGTCCAAAATTAGGATCGGCGAACTACCGACTTCCTGGGCCACGCAACGATGCACTGCCAGGCGCAGTGCCAGAGCCAAAGTACGTTGCTCGCCCTGGGAGGCGTGGGTGCGCGCGGGCAGGCCATTGATGTGTAGATCGATGTCATCGCGGTGCGGCCCGATGGTTGTCGCGGCGCGGCGAACATCATCGGCGCGGGCGGCACTAAGCGCGGCCGCCAAACCAATCTTGCGCCATTGCGGTGCATAAATCATTTCGACCGGAGTCGCCTTCTCGGCCAATTCTTCGTACGCGAACTGCACCATCTCCGAGAGTCGTGCCACAAGCGCCGCGCGCACTTCGCCAAGTTCGCCGCCGTGAATGCTCAACTTCTCATCCCAGACATCAAGAGTTGTGGAGATCTCGCTCGATACTCGCCCGCCCGCCTGCTTGAGCAACGCGTTGCGTTGGCGCACGACTCGCTCGACTTCGCGAATGATGGCGTCATTCTTGATCGCAACAGATACGAGTCCGTCGTCCAAAAAATCTCGGCGCCGTGACGGGGCACCTTTAATCAAGTCGAGGTCGTCCGGCGAAAACACTGTGGTCCGCAAAATGCCCAGCAAATCGCGGCTGCGGACCAGCCTTTGGCGGTTGACCTGGGTGCGGTTCTTGCCCTCGCGAGTCAACTCGGCCTCTATCAATACATCGCGGCCATCAGGATGCAGCACATTGGCGCGGATTATTGCGGTCTCGGCTCCCGTGCGAATCATCGCTTCGGTGTTGACCCCACGAAAACTTTTGAGAGTTGCCAAATAGCCAAGCGATTCGGCCAGGCTCGTCTTGCCCTGACCGTTTGTCCCAACTATTGCGGTTACGCCGTCGGTGAAATCGATCTCTGCGGCGGCATAGTTTCTGAACTGGTGCAGTTCGAGTCTCTTGATAATCACGCTCGACCTAGCTCGACCGTTGCCGGCTTATGTCGTGAGTCTTTGCGGCATCACCAGATACAAATATTCTGGCGCGCCGACGCCACGCAGCACCGCGGGCTTGATCGAGTCTGTTGTCTCGATCGAGATCTCGTCTGTGGTCAAGGCCTCGATGCCCGCCGCAAGGTACTCGGGGTTAAACCCGATCGTAAGTTCTTCGCCTGTTGCGGTGGCGTCAAGTTCTTCAACGATCGTGCCGACGTCTTGCGTGACTACAGAGAGTCGCAGAGAGTCTTTGGTCATCTCAAGGCGCACGGGAGTTGTCTCCCGAGCCAAGATTCGAGAACGGCGCACCGCGTCGAGCAATTTTTCGCGCCCTGTCACGAGTTTGTTTGGATACGACGGCTGTACGAGTTGACGGTAGTTTGGAAACTCTGGGGACAACAAGCTTGTCGTCAACCGCGAGTGACCAACCTCGAAAGTTGCGCGATCTGACGCCAGGCACAAGGTCACCGACTCGCCGCCAGAGATCAGCCGCGACAATTCGTTGAGGGCGCGGCTGGGAATCACGACATGGTGACCCTGATCTAGCAACTTTGTGCTGGCCAGGTCCTTGATCGCCAAGCGGTACGAGTCGGTGGCGACCAGGCGCAAACCCTCTGGCTCGGCGCTAAGCAAGACACCGGTCAAGGCTGGCCGTTGCATGTCGCTGCTGGCGGCGCGCACGACTTGGCGCAGGGCTTCGGCAAACGGCCCTGATGCGGTCGTCACTGGTGGGGCCGAAGCATTAATGATTTGCGGAAAGTCACCCGAGGTAAATGAAGGCACCGTGAACTGCGAGCGCCCCGAACTAACAGAGACAACTTCATTTTCTGTGGCGATGACGACTTTGCCTTCGTCAAGCGAGCGCACCATGTCGCTCATCAACTTGGCGCTAACCACCGCCTCTCCGTCGCCCTGGCCGCCAACGGTAAGTTTGATTTGCAGCGAGAGGTCGTTATCGGTACAAGTTAGTTCGAGGACGTCGCCTTTCACCCGCAGGTGCACGCCAGACAATGCGGGAATCGCATTGTTGCGAGTCGAGGCCACCCTGGCCGCAGCACCAAGTGCCTCCGCTAAGACTTCACGCTCTACTCTGAACTTCATATGCGGCTCCGTTGCAAGTTGCTTGTTATTGATATGTGTGGATAAGCGGATATAGAACTAATAACAGTAATAAGTGCTGTGGATTGTGGACAATGTATCGGCGGGGCAACGCGGCTATGAAGTTGTACCCCACAACTGACAACGGTGAGACGCACACCTTGCAACTTTGTAACTTCGCCAGGTGTGAATAACGCGGCGTTATCCACCGCTTGTCCACCGCTAATACACAAAGTCGTCCCCATGGTCGTCTACGCAGTCTTAAATTTTTGCACCAAAACGGTGACTTGGTCGAAAACCTGCTTGCGCTCGCTCATCATCCGTTTAGTTTTATCAACGGCGTGAATCACTGTGGTGTGGTCCCGACCGCCAAACAACCTAGCGATGGCCGGGTAACTCAGGTCGGTCAGTTCGCGAAACACATACATAGCGGTCTGGCGGGCCAAAACCAGGGGCCGTTGGCGGCTCTTGCCACAGATGTCCTCAACCGAGAACCCCAAGTGATCGGCGATCTCGACAAGTAGCTGCTCGCCAGTGCGCGGTTTGGAGACGTTCTTGGTGACCAGGTCGACTAGGAGGTGCTGCGCCATCGTGATGTCGACGCTGACCTTATTCAAACTGGCGTACGCCCCGACACGAATCAGTGCTCCCTCAAGTTCGCGAATATTGGTGGTGACGTTGCTGGCAATGAACTCGAGCACCTCGCCCGAAACTTTGGTGCGTTCACGCTCGGCTTTGTTGCGCAAGATCGCCAAACGGGTTTCCATGTCTGGCGGTTGAATGTCGGTTATCAGGCCCCATCGAAAACGGCTTCAGACGCGGTCTTCCAGAGTCGGGATCGCATCGGGCACTCGGTCCGACGAGATCACGATCTGTTTATTGGCGCCGTGAAGCGAGTTAAAGGTATGAAAGAACTCTTCCTGCAGCCCCTCCTTGCCCTCCATGAACTGAATGTCGTCTATTAATAGAACGTCTACCTCGCGGTAACGGCGTTTGAAGGCGGCGATGGTGTTGTTGCGGATGCCGTCGACATACTCGTTCAGGAATGTCTCGGTCGAGACATAGCGAACCTCGTAGTGAGCGTAGATCTGGTGCACGTAGTATCCGATCGCGTGCAGCAGATGGGTCTTGCCAAGGCCCGCCGAACCGTAGATAAACAAGGGGTTATATGAGCGGCCCGGGGTCTCCGCAACTCGTTGGGCGGCGGCCAGGGCGAACTGGTTAGAGGTGCCTTTGACGAAAGTTTCAAAGGTATAACGAGGGTTAAGGCCTATCGCCACACCCTTGGTCGAGCGCGACTTGCGTCCGGGCGTTGGTTGGTGCTCTTGGTCCTGTGAGTTGAGCACTAACCAACGCCCGGACGCAAGTCGCGCTCGACCAAGGGTGTGGCGATAGGCC
>JBKJMC010000065.1:0-4204 GCA_046596615.1 Ilumatobacteraceae bacterium
TCGCCGGCAAGACGGGTACCGGGTACAAGTTGCAAGACAACGGCACCTACATCACGGATGATGGCAGCCGCTCATACTTCGCTTCGTTCGTTGGTTTCTTGCCAGCCGACAAGCCGCGCTTCACGATTCTCGTTTCGATAGATGAGCCAGCGCCAGACACGCGCGACCGTTTCGGTGGCACCGCAGCAGCGCCTGTGTTTGCGACGATCGCCCAGGTGCTGATAAGTGAACTCGATATCCGCCCATCGGCGACCGACACTGGCTGCCCGACGCAAAGGCCGGCCGAGTTGGGCCCGGAGCACTAGCGATGAACGCTATTTCGATGTCGCTAAACGAACTGCTTGCGCGCGCGCAAGGCTCTGGCGACCAAAGCGCCCTCGGCGAACTAACGCTCAGCGGCGACGGCGGCACAATGCTCGGCGGCATTGCCTATGACTCGCACGGTGAAACCGAAGGGGCATTGTTTTGCTGCATTGAAGGTTCGCGATTTGATGGTCACGACTTTGCTCTAGAGGCAGTACGCGCCGGAGCGGTGGCTTTGCTAGTTAATCGCGATATGGCAATAGATGTGCCGCAAATCAAGGTCGTTGATGTGCGCAAGGCGATGGCGACATTGTCGGCGGTATTTTACGGGCACCCGAGTAAATCGCTGCAGGTGATCGGAATCACTGGCACAAATGGCAAAACAACAACAGCGCACCTGATGGCCGCAGTCTTGCATCAACATGGTTGGGCGACCGAAGTGTTCGGCACAATCTCAAGTGCAAGGACGACGCCAGAGTCGCCGGACTTGCAAAGGATGCTCGCCGAGCAGGTGAGCGCGGGCAAGCAGGCAGTCGTGATGGAGGTGTCATCGCACGCACTGGCCCAAGACCGCGTCTTAGGCACCAGATTTTGCGCCGCGGTATTTACCAACCTTTCGCGCGAGCATTTAGATTTCCACGGCACCACCGAAAAGTATTTCGCGGCCAAGGCTTCGCTGTTCACGGCCGAACTGACCGATGTCGCAATAATTAATCGCGACGATGTGCACGGCAGGTTGCTGCTCGACACCGTCTCAATTGAATGCCAGAGCTACGGCGCGAGCGATGTCAGTAATCTGCAGTTTGATGCAACCAAACATTCGTACGGTTGGAATGGTCAGAAAATTGAGGTCGCAATTGGCGGAGGTTTTAATTTTATGAATTCGCTTGCCGCCGCGACTGCGGCCGCCAAACTTGGTGTCGCTCCTTACGACATTGCAAAAGGTTTGGCGGCTGCAGGCTCGGTCGCTGGGCGCTTCGAGGCCGTCAATGTCGGACAATTGTTTGCCGTGATCGTCGACTACGCGCACACGCCAGACGCGATACAAAATGTTCTTGATTCGGCTCGCCTCGTTGCCAATGGCGCACGGGTGATCGTGGTGTTTGGCTGCGGTGGGGACCGCGATCAAGACAAGCGCCCGCAAATGGGGCGAATCGCGGCAAATTCTGCCGACGTCGTCGTGGTGACGTCAGATAATCCGCGTTCAGAAAATCAGCGAGACATAACTGCGCAAATTTGTGCGGGCATTGACCCGGCGACTGCTCGCGGCATCGTTTCGATCGAGCACGATCGGCGCGCCGCGATTGCGCGGGCATTCGCATACGCCCGCGCCGGAGACGTCGTGGTCATCGCGGGTAAAGGGCACGAGACGACGCAGACGACGGGGGATCAGATCACGCGTTTTAGTGACGTGGCCGTGGCTCGGGAATTGCTCAAGGCTATTTCATGATCCCAATTTTGATTGCGGGCGCGGTCGGCATGGTGGCATCGCTGGCGGCAACGCGAGCAATGATCTCGTTCTTTGTGCGATTGGGCAAGGGTCAGCCAATTCTTGGCGCCGAGGACAACGGCCCAACGATGCATCTGCACAAGCAGGGCGTTCCGACAATGGGTGGAATTGCTATTTTATTCTCGGGAGCGTTGGGATGGTTAGTGGCCCACCTGAGGTCGGGGCTTGTGTTTTCCAATCAGGCGATGTTGATCTGGCTGACAGTGTTCGTTCTCGGCGCGATTGGGTTTCTGGACGACTATTTGAAGGTAAAGCGCCAACACAACCGCGGTATTTTCTGGAAGAAAAAAGGTTGGATCACCTTCGGGATCACGGTGCTTCTACTGTGGCTGCTTGCTTCTGCGACGGGGGTCTCTGAGACGCTGTCGTTTACCCGCGCTACCAGCCCCGGTTGGCTGATGCCCGGGCCGCTGTTCGTGCTGTGGACTGCCCTCATGGTCTGGAGCACGTCCAACGCTGTAAACGTGACGGACGGTGCGGACGGTTTGGCGGCAGGGTCGGCGACGTTTGGGTTCTTGGCATTCACGATTATCGCCTATTGGGCGTTTCGCAACCCGCGCATTTACGACATCGTCAACCCGCTCGATCTTGCGGTGCTATCTGCCGCGCTTGCCGGGGCGTGCGGAGGCTTCTTGTGGTGGAACGCGGCACCGGCGCGAATAATTATGGGCGATGTCGGCTCGCTCGGGATCGGGGCGGCCCTGGGCATGCTCGCTGTCACCACTAATACCCATCTGTTGTTGCCGATTATCTGCGGAATAAATGTATTTGAGGCCGGTTCCGTAGCCGTGCAGATGGGGGTATTTAAGGCCTCCGGCCGCACGAGGCGGCTGCTAAAGATGTCGCCGATACATCATCACTTTGAACTCTCTGGCTGGCCCGAAACCACTGTGATAATTCGTTTTTGGATAATCTCTGGGATCTGCGTGGCAACCGCCGTGGCGATCTTTATTGGCGACTTCACTCAACAGGCTCGGCTCTAATCATGGCGACGCCAGATGTAACTGGCGGCGCAAAGTTGACGCTCGTGTATGGGCTAGCAATTGCCGGAGAGGCCGTCGCGCGTGAGCTCGTGCGCCGCGGCGAGAGAGTTGTGCTTGCCGACGACAAGCCAACATCGGCGCACCAAAAATTGGCGAGCGAGTTGGGGGCAGTGCTCGTCGACGGGGCCAACCACGCCGAGATTGACGCGCAGCTGCGAAGTGTCGATCGGCTAGTGCCGGCACCCGGCGTTTCCGAGCAACATCGAATCATTGCCGAGGCACGCCGACTTGATATCGAACTGTTGTCGGAGATTGAGCTGGCGTATCGCTTCGAGCAGCGGCGACATGGCGGCCCGCGGCCAATGGTGGCGATTACCGGCACCGATGGCAAAACGACGACCACGCTGATGGCCGCGGCGATGTTGCATTGCGCTGGGCACATCAGCGCCGCGGTTGGCAACACTGAGACGCCATTGATAAGCGCATTGTCGACCGGGGTCCAGGTATTCGCGGTGGAGTGTTCGAGTTTTAGGTTGGCGCTTACCAGCACTTTCCGCGCGCGCGCGGCGGTGTGGCTTAATTTTGCGCCAGATCACCTCGACTGGCATCGCGACTTAGTTTCATACCGGGAGGCTAAGCAAAATATTTGGCGTCACGCCAGAGCCGGCGATGTTGCCGTTGCCCCAATGGATGACGCCGAAATAGTCGAAAGTGCGCAACTCACAGACGCCCGAACCGTGACCTTCGGGGCGACGATGGGTGATTACTGCACTATCGACGGAGTGCTGACCTCGCCGCGCGGCCCAATTATGAATGTTGCACAGATGAAGCGCTCGATGCCACACGACATAACCAATGCGCTGGCCGCCGCCGCTGTTTGTATCGAGTCTGGGCTCGTCGAGGCCCAACATGTGGCCCGCGCGCTGAGCCAATTCGAACACGCGCCGCACCGCATCCAACAAGTTGCGGAAAGTGATGGGGTGCGCTGGTTCGATGACTCCAAGGCGACATCGCCGCATGCCGTGCAAGTGGCGCTGCTGGCGTTTTCGAACATTGTCTTGATCGCAGGCGGCAAAAATAAGGAACTTGATCTCTCGTCGATGGCCAGTCAACCGCGAAGGATGCGCGGCGTCGTGGCGATCGGAGATTCGGCTAGCGACATCGCCGCTGCGTTTGACGGCATTTGTGTAGTCGAGACGGCCGGCTCGATGCTCGACGCGGTGCGCGCGGCTCGTCGCCTGGCTAAGAGTGGCGACGTGGTCTTGCTCTCGCCGGGTTGCACCAGTTACGACTGGTACGAAAACTACAACGAACGCGGCGACGATTTCGCAAATCTCGTGCGCCTTGAACTCGGCATCACTCGCAAATGAAAACACAACGACAAGAATTGAATATGGAAAGGATCAAC
>JBKJMC010000175.1:0-5368 GCA_046596615.1 Ilumatobacteraceae bacterium
GAGCACCTGCCGAATGCGCCGAAGCAGCAGATGATATTTGACGCTCTCGGCAAGACCCCGCCCGTGTGGGCGCATGTGCCCGTGTTGGTTAACGAGCAGCGCAAGAAGCTCTCGAAACGCCGCGACAAGGTCGCCGTTGAGCAGTACCGCTCGGAAGGTATCTTGTCGGTCGCGATGGTCAATTATTTAATGACGTTGGGCTGGGCGCCGCAGGGTGATACCGAGATCGTTCCGTGGTCGCAGATCTTGTCTCAGTTTCGCCTTGAGGATGTCAACCATTCGCCCGCATTCTTCGACGTCAAGAAGTTAAGTGCATTCAACGGCGAATACATTCGCTTGATGTCGATCGAAGATTTCATAGGTGCGTGTCAGCCGGTGCTCAACTCCGACGCGGCGCCGTGGCCGAGCGAGCGGTTCGATGCCGACGTATTTGCCAAGATGGCCCCGCTCGTGCAAACCCGAGTCGCGTTGCTGTCGGAGGTGCCGGCGCTTGTGGACTTTTTGTTTCTGGAAGAGCCGATCGTCGACGAGGTCTCGTTTGCCAAGGCGTTTAGCGCCGATTGGGCGGCGACAACGCTGCGCGAGATCGCCTCCAGTTTCGAAACATGCCCGTGGTCTGCCGATTCGCTGAAGACAGAGGTTGAAGCCGTGGGTACTCGGCACGACGTCAAGCTCGGCAAACTGCAGGGCCCGCTGCGAGTCGCGGTTACCGGTCGAAGCGTTGGGCCTCCGTTGTTTGAGCCGATCGAGTTACTGGGCAGGGATGAAACGCTGCGGCGCATAAACTCGGCGCTGCAGCAAGTCACGCGTTAAATCAAATATATGAGTCGCGTGGCGAGAATAATTGTCACGGTTTTATTCGTCGCGTTGTCGTATGCGAGTTTCAACGTCTGGCAAGTGTGGCAAGTTGGTCGAAGCGACGAGTCTCGTGCCGTCGACGCGCTTGTTGTGCTTGGCGCCGCGCAATACGATGGGCGTCCGTCGCCGCAACTGCAGGGGCGCCTAGATCACACGCTCCAGTTATGGCGCAATGGTCTGGCGCCGCTGATCATTGTCACAGGCGGCAAACTGCAGCAGGATCGCTTTACCGAGGCCGAGGCGTCGGCCAAGTTCTTTACTGACGCTGGTGTACCGACCGCAGCGATTGCGCTCGAGAATACCGGCCACACCACGCGAGAATCGCTGTTGGGGGTACGCGAAATACTTCGCTCCCGCGGGCTTCACCGAATCTTGATTGTTACGGATCCGTACCACTCGTTGCGGGCAAGATTGATCGCCCAAGATTTGGGCGTGCGGGCATTTGTTTCGCCTACGCGCACGAGCCCAATAAAGGGGAGCGAAGACTTGGCGCGCCACCTTCGCGAAGGCGCGGGCGTGGCGCTAGGCCACGTTATTGGTTTCGCCCAACTTGAACGCTTCACCCGGTAGTCGGGTTAATTATGTGCGTGTCGCCAAATCGCTTGCGCCGATAACCTGTTGATGCTCCGCTGGGGAGTGGTGTAACTGGCAACACAGCAGATTCTGGTTCTGTTATTCAGGGTTCGATTCCTTGCTCCCCAACAATTTTGTATCGGTAGAGGCAGGAAATTTACTCGATCGATCTACCAGTAATGGTTTCGGCTGCCGACGGGGCGACCAGACCTTCCGAGCAACATCAGCACGGCGCCAACGATGAGCAAGATAACGCCCACAGTTGACAGTATGCCGATATTCAGAACTAGACCAATGAGCATAAGAATTAATCCGGTAACAATCATGTATTTGAAGTACCCCGCATTGAAGGATGCTAAACATCGTTATTCGGGTCGGGAAATTACCTCGCTGATGCCCTTGACGCTCTTAAGCCGGCGAATTTGATTGTTGTGAGGCTCGGGCCATTCGGAGTCGGCAGTGAGCAAGGTGACAACGCCGCTTTTCACCGAAATATCTCTAAGCCCGGAGTCCCTCCGCAGCAAAGGATTTGCCGAGACTGCCGCTCGAACCCTGACTTCGGTGACGAGGTCAGAGACTGTTCTCGTCTTTCGTTGATTAAAGGCGAGGCGAATGAATTTCATCCATCGCCTCAGATCGTCACGATTTGACCATGCCGCCGAGGCGACGGCGGCGACCCAAAGCGGTCGAATTCGGCGGGCAATAGGGCGAGGAATCATCCACAATGGCTATACCCGCCGCGGCCCCAAGTCAGACCCGAGTTGAGTTATTTTTGATCGAATTCATTTTGCCGTCGAATCTTCGATCTGGCGGCGCAATTGAACCAAACTTGCGGCGATTAACCGACCAACGTGCACCTGGCTGGTGCCGATCTGCTCGGCGATCTGTTCCTGACTCAACTCGTCAAAGTATCGAAGGTAAAGGATCTTGCGCTGACGGGCTGGGAGTTGCTCTAGCAATCCCAAGATCAATTCGCGATTCAATACATCCTCGAATTTCGAATCGCTTGCGGCAGCCTGATCGGCTCCGGCTACATCCAATGAATATGACCGGTAGGCGTTATTGGCTTCCAACACTCCGATCACGGAATCTGCCGAAACTTCGAGTCTGTCGGCAATTTCAGATACCCGTGGGGATCGCCCCAATATGCCTGTCAGGTCGTCCCGCGCCGCATTCACAGATGCGCGCATGTCCTTAGTTCGGCGAGGAACATGCACGCTCCACGTGTAGTCGCGAAAGTGTCGACGTAATTCGCCAACAATTGTTGGGGTCGCGTATGCGCCAAATTGCACGCCAAGGCTTGGATCAAATCGATCAATTGCTTTCAACAGCCCGATATTCGCGACTTGAACAAGATCATCGAATGGCTCACCTCGGTCCCAAAATCGGCGAGCACCGCGTACAGCAATCCATGAGGTCCGCCGTGCAATTTCATCTCGAACTCCGCGGTCACGAGACCTGGCGTAATTCTCAAGCGACTCCTGAAGCCATGCATCGTCGGCATCGGACGGGGCTGATTCGGGAGTCATTCGATCGAGGTGTGAGTGACTTCAGCCTGTATGTGTGCTTGATTTCCGACTAGATCAATTTTGTGGCTTGCGCAAACTTCGGTCAATACGGCGCGACACAGAAGCAGATCGGGGTGGTTGAGATCGAACGAATCGACGATAGTCCGACCCTGCAGCCTGAAGGACCGCTCATCGATCTCAAAATGCATATCGACCGATTTGCCGTCGCCGTGTTCGATGAGTGCAATGAGAACTTCACTAACCGCGATCTTGATGTCTTCAATTTCGTCGACCGTAAATCCGACTAACGACGCCATTCCGCTCGCAGCAAGCCGAAGAACTCTCGATAGATGTGGATTTGGTGGAACTCGGATTTCTACTGGACCAGTTAGACCCGATTCAGCCACGGCTGCTCTCAATGTTGAATTGATCGGACGTGCCAGTGATTTGAAGAAATCGTGTGACTTCAGGTCCGACTGAACGCAACTTGACCGTTGAATCGCGGGCATGAGCTCGCCGACTTGCTCCGAGCAAGCTACGCAGTCCGGATGAATCGATGAACGAGACGTCGCCCAGGTCGATAACGATCGAATTATTTATCTCGTGCGACAAGATCGCGGCCTCCAGAGTTGGCCCGCCGGCAATATCAATATCGCCATGAACGACGATGGTGCCGTCGGGATCGATCTCTACGGTTAGTGCCCCGTTGCCTCCCGCTTCATTCACCGCTGAATCCCCCTCTTGTCAATGGTGTCTGTGAAAGTCTGCCAGATTTGTCGAAGTTGCGTCTAATTTGTCAACGAATGGGGTAATTGAGGTCATGACTTTGAACGCGAAAAGTGCGACAAGTCATGTTCCAGCAAGGAACAATCACCCGAGCTATCGAGGAGGCATTTTCGTGAGCGGCAAAAAAGACAAGGCCAAAGGGAAAATAAAGCAGGCAATTGGTGATCTCACCGGAAACGACAAGCTCCGTCGAGAAGGAAAAATGGATGAGGTGGCTGGTCGAGGCAAGGAAGCAATCGACGCCGTCAAGGAAAAGATTACCCCCATTCTGGGATCTGAATAGTCAAAAATAATTGCTCAGCAAGTTCACACTGCGTGCCCATACTGAATGATCGTCGGTATGGGCACTTCAGTTTTTAAACTGCCTGACTTAGTCGTCGGTTCTTCGTATACGGCAGCGGACGCTGACATTACCGTCGGAAACATTTGTAATGACCTCATCCATGAGTTGCCGAACAATTCCTAGTCCGCGGCCAGCACTTTCTTCGGTTCCAGCAATGGTCCACTGGTTTGGTTGTGGTATCTCGCTCGAACCAAGTATTGTTCCCCCAACGACCTCGATTTCCCACCATTGGTGATCGGACGAGTCGACAATGACCGTCAGACTGCTGCCGTCGCCGTGTTCGATGACGTTGGAAACAAGCTCACTTACGACCAATCTAAAATCGACGACGACAGAATCTGGAGCGCCTCTCTGGCCCAGTATTTCGCCGACAAACTTCCGCGCCGCCTGCGCGCTTGCGGTAACAGCATCAAATATCTGATGCTCGCGGTCAACGGCGCTGAGATTCATGGCTCTATTTTTGTTCCCCCATACCGCACATCTCAAACACCATGGCGGTATCGCGCTTGGTTTGTTTTCCATTACAGACTTTAGGCGCTGATGGCCCAAAAGGGAACTACTGTTTGTCACATGTCCGGGCAAATTTCCAAACTTTGGTGGAACGAGCCCGGATTCTTCGTTCCTGGACTACTCAATGTCATCGGGGAGGCGCTGGGTGGTGATTTGGTTATGTGGTTCCGCCTCGATCAGAAGAGTGGTCAGGTGACTTTGGTTGCAATCGAAGAGCCAAATCCGGCGGCACAAGAATTGGCCCAAAGTGTTCGAATCAGCGACTTGCCAGCACCTGAATACTTGAGGTCTCTTTTTTCAGACTCGGAAGAAGCACTCCTCATTTCGCGGTTGGAAAGTGTTGCCAGCGAAACCAAGTCGATGGCGACTCCTTGGTCGGAGTATTTTTCTGCGTTTCCGATTATCGGGATAATTTCCGTGTCAACAACAATCGACGATGGTTCGACTGGCGTCTTGCTCGCAATTCGTAGGACAATCGAAAATCCATATACTCCCGAAGATCTTCGCTATGTCGAAAGCGGTGCATGGCGATTGGCGGGCCGGAGTGGTGATGCGTTGGTTGTCGAGTCACGTCGAACACCTAGTAAATACCTGAAGGAAATATTCCTTAACCGACCACGGATTATTCGATTCCGGGATTTAATAATTGGGGCCGGGCCGCCCGCGTTGATCATGTTGACATTGAATTCGGTCGAAAACTATGCCAAGTACCGACCCGGAACATTGCTCCTCGTGGCATGCGTGTTCGCTGCCGTATTCGGCGGTCTAAGAGCCTCGATTGTCTCAGGAG
>JBKJMC010000219.1:0-4940 GCA_046596615.1 Ilumatobacteraceae bacterium
GTGCACGCGGTTGCGCCTAAAGACCTCGCCGCCGAGGGCGAACAGCAGCACCGAACCCTGTAGAACCACCGCGATTGAAATCGGCACAGGGTTCGCAGAGATCTGCAGCGCGGCACCGCCAACTCTCAAACCCGCGAACAAAATTGCCGTGATAACGACAGCTACAAAGTTGTAGCGAGCCAGCGAGGCGACGACTATGCCCGCGTAACCGAACCCGGCCTGAAGCAGACCCGGATCGATCTTGCCCGCGGGGCCGACCACGTACATCGCGCCGCCGAGACCCGCGAGAGCGCCGGAAATCAACAACACGGAGAGCGTCAGTCGTGTCGCACTCATACCCGCGTAGCGAGCGGTGTTCGGCGAGTCAGCAAACACCGATGTCTCGTACCCGTAATTAGATTTCTTGATAAACCAGTACAAAAACATCGCCACGGCGATTGCGATCAACAAAGTCGGATACATGTTGGTTGTGCCAAACGGGGCAAAGCGGGCGTTACTTGAGACCGAGCGACCCTGGGGGAACGACGTCGATTTGTCTCTAAAGAACCCGCGACTTCCAAAAATGAAGTAGTTGACGAGGTTTAGCGCCACGTAATTGAGCAACAAAGTGCTGACAATCTCGCTAGTGCCCATCTTGGCTCGCAATACCGCGGGAACGAACACCCACAGCGCACCGGCCGCGGAGCCGATGATCAAGACAAGCGGGATCGCAACAATTTTGGGGAAATGGTCGGCGAGCGCGATGCCGGCCCAGGTGCCACCAATCATGCCCAGATACATCTGACCCTCCCCACCGATGTTGAAGAGGTTCATGCGAAAGGCAAATGCCGCGGCAAGGCCGGTGCAGATCAGCGGCGTGGCAAAACCGATCGTGCGGGTGGCACCGTCGTAAGACGTGTAGCCGTTGCTGAGCAGCCTCAAATATGTGCCGAGCGCCGAGTGGCCCGTGGCGAGAAGAAAGACGCCGCCGACAATTAATGCGAGAAGGACTGAGACGAATGGCACCGCGAGCAACAACCACCGATTTGGGGTCAGCCGCGGCTCGAGTTCAATGCGCGTGCGGCCGACAATCACGAGAGCCCCGCCATCGCGTAGCCGATCGCCTCAACGTCGGCCTTGTCGCCGTGCGTTTCGTGAACCACCGAACCGCGATACAACACCAAAATTCGGTCTGCCAGCGTCAGCACCTCGTCCAGGTCTTCGCTTATTAGCAACACAGCCTTTCCGGACGCCCTTGCCTCGTCGAGCAATTTATGCACAGTTTCAACCGCCCCAACGTCGAGCCCGCGAGTTGGAGAACAGACGACGATCACCTTCGAATTGCCGCCCTTCGAGAAAATCTCGCGTGCGAGCAAAACTTTCTGCGAGTTGCCACCGGAGAGTTTTCGAGTTGGCGTGAGCGCACTAGGCGTCTTGATTTCGAGATGGATGATGAAGGCCTCCGCCTCGATCTGGGCGGCGGCACGATCGACCAGAAGGCCGCGCTCGCGCGTTAACACCAAGTTGTCAACGATGCTCAGCGACGGTGCGAGGCCAGTGCCCAAACGATCCTCGGGAACATACGCCAACCCAGCAGCGCGCACCTTGCGAGTGCCAAGGTTTGCCGTGTCTACGCCTGTCACTGTGATCGTGCCAGATGTTGGGGTTTGCAGCCCCGCCACCAGTTCGGCGAGATGGCGCTGGCCGTTGCCGGAGACGCCCGCTACGCCGACGATCTCGCCCGCGCGAACATTGAACGTGATGTCGCTGATGACCGCGACGCCGTCTCGTGTCATGGAGACGTTTCGCAAATCGAGCAGGGATGCGCCGGGCAACTGGCGCGCGGAGCGACGCGCCAAATCTATGTCTCGCCCAACCATGAGTTCTGCTAGGTGCCTGACATCGGCATCGGCATCACCGCGCGCCACAGAGCCGGTCACTCGGCCGTCGCGCATAACCGTAATGCGATCGGAGATGTCAACAACCTCGCCGAGTTTATGGCTGATGAACACGACCGACTTGCCAGACGCCGTCATCGCCCGCACTGTCTCAAAAAGTTTCTCAACCTCGGGCGGCGCCAACAACGCAGTGGGTTCGTCTAACAACAGAATTTCCGCTCCTTGATAAAGCGCCTTAATTATTTCGACTCGCTGGCGCTGACCCGCCGAGAGTTCGCCGACGGTCGCCCGCGGATCTATAGGCAGGCCGTACCTCTCGGCCACTTGGGCAACCTGCGACTCTAGGTTTGCAGTCCTCAGCAAAAATGGCAGGCTGCGGTGCCCGAGCACAACGTTCTCGGCAACACTGAAGCGATCGACCAACCGAAAATGCTGGTGCACCATCGCAATACCATTTTGCAATCCATGACGCGGGCTGGTGAGTCGCACCTGAGTGCCGTTACGCAGCACCGCGCCTTCGTCTGGCTTGTATAGACCACACAAGACCGATGCCAGCGTGCTCTTGCCGGCGCCATTTTCGCCGAGCAGCGTGTGTACCTCGCCGACGGCGAGATCGAAGTCAACGTGGTCGTTAGCAAGTACGCCGGGAAACCGCTTAGTTACTTGTCGCGCGGAGAGAGCAAAAAGGGTCGCACCGCTTGCGCGGTGCGACCCCAACGCTGCCCCTGTCGAGGCTGAAATCATTGCCTGCTTATCAGCCGATTTTGCCGATTACGCCTGCAACCAAATACTGCTGGCCGAGTAGGTCGCCGAGCGGTGCAACTACACCCGCAGCGATTTGCTCTTTACCAGTGTTGTCCTTGATTGGGCCAGTGAACACCGCGAACGAACCGTCAATGATGGCGGCCTGCTTGGTGGCAATCAACGCCTGAGTATCGGCGCTTACCGATGAACCAAAGACACCGAGTTTGATCATGCCGTCGGTCATGTTGCCGTAATACTGATCGACAAGGCAAGTACCTTCCATCATTGACTTTGCGGCGGCGATGTAATACGGACCCCAATTCCACACCGGACCAGTGAGCCAGGTGTCTGGGAAATCCCCGGCTTTGGTGTCGGAGTCGTTACCGGTCCACTTCGCTCCGGCTTCCTTCGCTGCCTCACCAGTTGCGGTGGAGTCTTGGTACATACCAAGTACATCGGCTCCGGCCTGGAGGAGAGACTGGGCCGCTTCCTTTTCCTTTGCTGGATCGAACCAAGTTGATGTCCACGTAACTTGCACGGTCGCTTTCGGGTTTACCAATTGCGCGCCAAGGGTGTAAGCGTTCAAGGCACGAACCACTTCAGGTATCGGGAAGGCCGCGACGTAGCCGATCTTGCCCGACTTAGATGCCGCACCTGCGGCGATACCTGACAAATAACTTGCTTCATCCAATGCACCAAAGTAGGTACCCATATTGGGCGCCGTCTTATAGCCGGATGCGTGCTCAAAGCACGTTGACGGGTATTTTGCGGCAACTTCAAGCATTGGATCCATGTACCCGAATGATGTTCCGAAAATTAAGTTGTAACCATCGGCGGCTAATTTGTCGAAAGCCGCTACCGCGTCGGCGCCCTCGGGAATGCTCTCGAGGCGAGTAACCGTTATGCCGAGCTCGGCTTCTAGTTCGGCGATGCCTTGATCGTGTTGATATGTCCAACCTGCGTCGCCAGGAACTCCGATGTAGACAACCGCCACCTTGAGGTCGGTTGCTGGCGCAACTGTGTCCCCAGTAGCCGTATCTGTTGGCGTCGGCTCCGTCGTCGCACTGTCGCTGCTACCGCCACAGGCTGCGAGCCCAAGGATTGCAGTTACCGCGAATGCCAGAACTTTAATGTGATTTTTTCGCATCTGTTTAACTCCCCCTATGCGAAACGCATAGCTTCTGGCGACCTAAGTGTCGCAAGCCGAGATTAACAGACGGTAAAGAAATACCCCGACAAGGGTTGAAACCGAGTCGGGCAGCCTGGCGGCTGATTTACTTGCGGGCAGGAGACGCTGGGAAGATCCCACCCATAACGATGAACCCGGGGATGCGCTTGACGCGATCCGACCAAAGACGCAACGACGGATACTCGAAAAGCGAGATCCCGCCTTCCTCGGCTAGCACTACATCGGGGAAGAGCGCTATGTCAGCAATCGTCGGTTGCTCGGCATTACAGACCCAGTCGACTCCTGCTCGATTCCTAAACCATAAGTGTTCATCCAAAAATCGAAACAACTTGTGCGCGCCGGCCTGGACCACTGGGAGATTAAAGTCATAGCCCAGGTTGATATGAAGTCGAGCGGCCGATGCAGTATTCGTGGTTCCTTCGGCAAACAGCAACCAGCTGGCCGTTTCTCCGAGAAGTTCGGGATTCATAATGGGATACCAGGCATGAGAGGCGTCGTATTTCGTAGCCAAATAAACGAGGATCGCATGTGCATCTCGAATCATGTATCCGTCGTCGTCCAGAACAGGAATGTGGTTAAGCGGATTAATCTTTTTAAATTCTTCCGACTTGTGTTCTAGTCCAGGATAAAAGTCGACCGGGACTATTTCGAAATCGACCTCGAGTATCGACATGAGGAGACGACATTTATAACAGTTAACTGACAATTCGAAATCATACAACTTTTTCATTTATTAATCCCCTACGTCAGATATCCAGAGTCAATTTTTCAGAAAGTGCGCGCGATACACAAGTGAGTATCCGATCGCCACGCTGCCTCTCGCTATCGTTAAAGTAAACATCTTGATGATCCGGGATTCCCTTAAGTACCCGTACCACACATGTACCACATGCTCCATGTTCGCAGGATGATGGAACCACGATGCCATTATCACGAAGAGTCTCAAGGATCGTCTGACCGGACCTGACGGTAAGCGACATTGCCGAACGCGCCAGGTCAACCATAAAAACTGAATCTGAATGAATTACATTTGTGTTTTTAAAATATTCAAAATGTACGGAGTGCTCAGGCCAACCATGGTTGGCCGCGATTTTTCGAGCACCATCGAGCATTAACTGGGGCCCGCAAAT
>JBKJMC010000093.1:0-5002 GCA_046596615.1 Ilumatobacteraceae bacterium
GCCTGTATTGACCCAAGAGGTGTCCCTGGCCGCGACCGCCCAACATGTTCGATGCCGGGATGCGCAAATCCTTGATCTCAATCTCGAGGTGGTTGTGTCCGCCCGACATCGTCTCAATGTCGCGAACGACGTTCCAGCCTTCGCTCGGAATGTCGACGATGAAGCACGAGTTAGCGGCCTGCGGCAAATCTGGGTCTTCCTCTGTTCGCGCAACGAGAAGTGCGAACTGGGCGCCGCGCGCACCAGAAATAAACCACTTGTGACCGTTGACGACCCATTCTTCGCCGTCCTTGTATGCGAAGGTCTTAATTAGAGTCGGGTCGCTTCCGGCAACCTCCGGTTCGGTCATTGCAAAACACGAACGCGCGGTGCCCTCGCAGAGCGGGCGCAGATACTTCTCTTTTTGTTCTGGCGTTGCCCAATGCAACAGGGTGTGTTGGTTGCCTTCGTCCGGGGCATAAGCGTTTAGAACATACGGCCCGATGCCGACCTTTGATGCTTCGGCCGAGACAGCGGCCATCGCGGTCGGCCCCAGCCCGAGCCCGCCCCACTCTACGGGCATGTGTGGTAACCACAGATTCCATTTCTCGCGAGCGGATTTGCGCAGCTTGACGATCGCGCCGATGACCTGCTTGCGATCGTCTTGATCGATTGCATCCCATGCGGGACGCACTTCGCTGTCCATGAACGAGCGAACTTTGAGACGAATCTCTTCCACGTCGGCAGGAAATGAAAAATCAATCACAAATTGGCCCCCTCGGCGCTAGCAAAATTCAGCGCCAGCCATTAAAAGTAGTCTGCCCAATGCCAGATTTCACGATCGCCGAGAAAGATCTCCGCGGTGCTTAAGTCGCGGAATTGTCGTAACCTTGAAGCGTGACAAATCGCCACTCCGGCGCGGCCAGTTGGGACAACGAGACTCTGCCCCAAGGCGCGGCCAAGCAGACCGCAGTGCGCGAGATGTTCGATGCCATCGCGCCGCGCTACGACATGGTCAACCGAATTATGACCTTCCGGCTAGACGTGCGCTGGCGCAAGATCACCGTGAGGTCACTCGGTCTGGCCAGAGGCAGTCGGGTCATTGACCTCGCAAGCGGCACCGGTGATTTTTGCGTCGAACTACGAGATAGCGGTTACCTTCCATTTTCGATCGACATCTCATTTGGGATGCTGCTCAGGGATCGCAGCAACTCGCCGCGCACCCAGGCCGACATCTTGCGCCTGCCAATGCCCAATGCGGCGGTAGATGGCGTGACCTGTGGTTTTGCGCTACGCAATTTGATCGGCCTTGTTACCCGTGCGAGTTCAGCGAAGAAAATCTGCAGGTCGATCAAATTGCGTAGCGCAAAACCACAGGTAACAAGGCCGATGGGTCGCATTGCCATCCTTGACGTTGGTGTACCAAGCAACAGGCTGGTGAGATTCGGCAACAGCATCTACTTTGGTAAAATTGTTCCCCTTATCGGCGGCCTCCTATCGGATCGCGCGGCGTATCGATACCTGCCCCGCAGCGTCGCTTACCTCCCCGATCCGGCCAAATTGCGCGAGATGCTCACGCGCGCTGGCTTCAAGAATGTCGAACACCGTCAGCTTTCGGGCGGGCTCACGCAGCTGCTGACCGCGACGCGCTAACCACGATGCGAGCTAGAACTCGGAGCCTAAGTGAGTTCACCGATCGATCCATCGACCTCAATGACTTCGCCCATAGTGACGGATATCTTTTCGTACGCGATGGGGTCGGCGTTGCCGGCCAGGGTTGCGCGGCAAGAATTGCTAGTTCTAAGGCGAGCGAATTTCTAGCGAGCATTGACCACGACACCAATACCGAGAGCGCCGGAAGCGGGGCTATTCTGATCGGCTGCGTGCCCTTCACGACGGCCGAGGCGCACAGTTTCGTGCTGCCCGCAGTGACAATCAGCAAAGACGCGGACGGCCACGCTTGGATAACAACGATCGACGGCGCGACCCCAGACCTGAGTGCAAGGATAGGCACCGTCGAGAGCGCAAGTTCGTACGCGGTGCGGCCCGGAGTTGATGTCAAACGATATCTGACTGCAGTCGCTACGGCGCGAGACACGGTGCGTCGCGGCGATCTAACAAAGGTTGTCATCGCCCGCGATGTAATCGTTGAGTCATCGAGTCCCATCGAGATACATGCGCTGCTGACAAGGCTGCGTTCATCCTTCGGTTCGAGTTACCGCTATTCATTTGAAGGTTTCGTCGGAGCCTCACCGGAGCTGCTTCTCGCGGTAAACGGAAGCGAAATCTCGAGCCACCCCCTCGCCGGTACGACGCGACGAACCGGCGATCCGAAAACCGACGCCGCATTGGCTGCCGACCTACTTGCCAGCGCAAAAAATCAAATCGAGCATCGCGTCGTCGTCGACATGGTGCACGACACTCTGCTGCCTTGGTGTTCATACCTCGATGAAGAGCCAGAGCCGTCGATTGTCGCCGTCGCCAATGTGCAACACCTCGGCACCCACATGAGCGGCATCCTCTCGCAACCCGCGCCGAATATTCTCGACCTTGTCTACGCGCTGTCGCCGACCCCTGCGCTCGGCGGTCACCCACGGCACGAGGCGCTAGAACTAATTGCCCGGCACGAAGGCTTCGATCGCGGCAGGTACGGTGGCGCGGTCGGCTGGATGGATTCGCGCGGCAACGGCACGTGGGCCGTTGCTATTCGCTGCGCCGAACTCTCACCCGATCGCCGCACCGCTCGCTTGTTCGCGGGCGGAGGGATCGTTGCCGATAGCGACCCTCTCAGCGAACTAGCTGAGACGCAGGCCAAGCTACAGGCAATGCTCGCGGCCATAATTCGCCCGTAGCTAAATATCTTTCAGCGCGGTTGCCACCGCCGCATTGATCTGATCGTGCGCCACCACATTGGCATGTCGATCGGTTGCGACGCGCACAAATTGCGGACCGCGCAAGGCGATGGCGGTGCGCAGCTCGGCGGCCGTAGCCACGGTAACGCTGGCAATTCCGTGGGCCTCGGCTAGCGCTTGCAGATCAGCGCCGTGCGGAGTTCCGAAAAGCTGTTCAAAGCGGCCCGCCTCGAGGTTCGTCGCCTGAGGCAAAAACGAGAATATTCCCCCGCCGTTGTTATCGAGACAAATAATTCGTAGATCGAGATCGCGACGCGCCAGCGCGATCAAACCATTGGCGTCGTGCAACATTGCAATGTCGCCGATCAGAAGATAGGTGGTTGCGCCGCTCGCCAACGCCACTCCGACGGCCGTCGACACGACCCCATCGATACCGCTCGCACCACGGTTGCAAAAGACTCCGACTCCGCTATTTGGCGAGGCGAACCACTCGTAGTCGCGAACCGGCATGCTTGACGACAGGACTACCCGCGAATCCTTCTGCGCGATTTGGCTAAGCAGCCGCGCGACGCTCGGTTCGCTTATGACATCAATGTTCGAGAGCACCGCAGATATGGCCGACTCGGCCAGCGCCTGGCCATGGCGCCACGAAGCGAGCCACGAGTTGTTCTCTGGAGACGGCGAGATCGCTGTTGAATTCTCGAGCGAGACGGCGATCGAATCTGCGACCGCTTCGCACCACATCTCAATCGGCGCCACGACGTGACGCTTTACGACTCGGTCGGGATCGATTACGCGTGGCGTCGCCGAGACCGCGATGTAGTTCGCGGCGCTCTCGCGCAACCAGGCGTTAACGACCTTGGAAACGGGCGGCTCGCCGAGGCGCAACACAAGGTCTGGTCTGTTGTTGGCGGCGAACTCGCCACAGCGCAAGATCGAATCGGCCGCGCCGACGATCACGACGTCGTCATGGCCGCCAATGCGTCCGTCAACGCGACAACCGCTACGAGGGTCGGCGACTATCGGCCAACCCAGGGCCGAAGCAAGCCTCGCCACGCATTCGAACGACGGGCTGCCAGATCCAGCCAAAATTACACCGCGAGTCTTTCTGAGCTCGTTGACCACAACTTGAATCTCTAGCTCGCTTGGCATCGACGCGGCTAAGCGCGCAAGCGGCCGCCCGTCCACAATTTTCGGCAACTCCTTCGCATCGCCAATCAGAGGTTCGCGAAACGGAAGATTAATCTGCACCGGACCAGGGGAAACGCCGCAGGCGGCTTCGAGACATTTCCGCGCTAAATCGCGCCAGGTATCGGCGGCGACATCATCGGCTACGCCGGCGTCGACGAACAAGCGACTTGCCACTCCGTAGAGATTTTGTTGATCGATTGTCTGCGACGCGCCGACCCCCTGCAGCTCTGGTGGCCGATCGGCCGTGCACAGCAGCATCGGCACTTCGGCGTGATGGGCCTCGACGGCCGCGGCGTGAAATTCGACTGCAGCGGTTCCCGAGGTGCACAGCAATATCGCTGGCATTTGAGTCTCAAGCGCTATTCCCAGAGCCGCGAACGACGCCGAGCGCTCGTCGTGAAAGATATGTAACGCGATGCTCGCACACGAGCCGATCGCCAGCGCCATCGGAGTACTGCGCGATCCGGGCGAGACGACCGCGTGACGCACGCCAAGACGAGCCCATTCATCAACAAGGGTCGCGCAAAATGTTGCTGTTGTAGCGGGCGATGTCGTCACCCCTCTATCGTGGCATCTATGCGCGTAGAAGTCTTCTCCGACGTGGTCTGCCCGTGGTGTTATATAGGCAAGCGACGCCTCGAAACGGCGGTCGCCAACCTGGCCGCCAAGGGAGTGACGATTGACCTCGAGATCGCCTACCGCCCTTATCAGCTAGACCCGACGGCGCCGAGGCACGAGCCGACGCCGGTAATCGATGCCTACGCGAAGAAATTCGGCGGTCAGAGACGCGCCGCGGAGATCATCGACCACGTCAGTGCCGTTGCAGCCCAAGATGGAATTAAGTTCAACATGGACAAGGCGCTGCGCGCAAATACCGCGCTGGCGCACCGCCTGCTCGGTTACGCGCTACACGAATACGGCACAGAGGTTCAGTCGCGACTTAAGGAGCGACAGCTTCGGGCCTACTTTGAAGATGGGCT
>JBKJMC010000115.1:0-5268 GCA_046596615.1 Ilumatobacteraceae bacterium
CTCAAGGGTTTCAAAGACATCGCCCTCGGTGTTGCACCAGCACCAAAGCTTGTAACTGTTCGCAAGCCAGCGGCTCCGGCTCCAAAGGCCGCACCAAAGAAGGCATCAGCCCCTAAGAAGCCAGCACCAAAGAAAGCTGCTCCGAAGAAAGCCGCAAAAAAGAAGAAGTAGTTTGATTTCAAATTATCAAAAGGCCCGCCCGAAAGGGCGGGCCTTTTTTATATAGCTTGCAATTTTCAAGCTTGGCTAATGTTGACAAATGCCTAGCGCTAGTCGTTCAACGTCGCCCGATGTGATCCTGATCTTGGTAGATGACATGGGATTTTCCGACTTGGGTTGTACTGGTTCGGAGATTCGCACGCCAAACATCGATTCAATTGCAAAAAATGGTCGAATGCTCACTTCGATGTACAACAGTGCGCGATGCTGCCCGACTCGCGCATCGCTGCTCACGGGAATGTACCCGCACAATGCTGGAGTTGGCCAAATGGGCGCCAATCTTGGTACTCCGGCGTATCAGGGATTTCTTCGCGACGACGTCATGACCATTGCCGAAGTGCTTCACGAGGGCGGCTATCGCACACTCATGTCAGGTAAGTGGCACGTTGCTGGAGACTTATGGGCGACACGTGTAGATAGTTGGCGCGTGGGAAGCACGGAGCATCCAACGCCGCGCCAACGTGGATTCGATCGTTTCTACGGAATTGTTGATGGAGTTAGTAGTTTTTTTTCACCGCACTACATGATGCGCGACGACGAACGAATACATGTTTCGCCAACTAACTTTTACATGACAGACGCGATTACCGACGAAGCCATAAACATGATCGGCGAGTCAATCAGTATCAACAAACCGTATTTCCTGTACTTGGCCCATACGGCGCCGCACTGGCCGCTTCACGCACACGAAGAAGACATTGCCAAGTATCAAGGCACGTACAGCAAAGGATGGGACGCAACACGTCAGGCACGTCATGAGACTCTCAACTCACTTGGTGTCCTGGATAAGAATTGGGAAATTAGTATTCGGGATGAGAAGGCACCTGCTTGGGATTCAATACAAAATCAAGACTGGGAATCCGAACGAATGGCGGTCTACGCGGCAATGGTTGATCGACTTGACCAAAACATCGGTCGCGTTCTTAAACACTTGCGCGAGCTCGGAACGATTGACAACACGCTAATTATGTTTCTTTCCGACAACGGTGGCTGTGCAGAGTTCATGGCCGAGGATGGCTGGTGTAAATACTTCCCCGACATTAACAACGACGGATCTGCCGTATCTATGGGAAATCGCTTAGATATGCGTCCCGGCGCAGCGACGACGTATATGAGCTACGACCTTCCTTGGGCAAACGTTTCGAACGCGCCATTCAGGAAATTTAAACACTACGTACACGAGGGCGGCATTTCTACCCCGTTGCTTGTTCAATGGCCAAACAAAATCACTTCGGGCGGGCTCGCTCATTCGCCCGCTCATGTTGCCGACATAATGCCGACAATATTGGAGTCGACAGGCGTTCGACCGCCAATCTCGCACCATGGTCATGAAATGCAAACACTTGATGGTGAAAGTTTCTTGCCGCTGCTGCAGGGCGGCGCGTGGACTAGGCAGCAACCAATATTTTTTGAGCACGAGGGCAACTGTGCGGTACGAGCTGGCGAATTCAAATTGGTCAAAGAGTTTGGTCAAAAGTGGGAGCTCTATAACATAATTGAAGACCGCACCGAAATGCACAATCTCGCGCTGGGCGACCCCATACGGGTTCACGCAATGTCGCAAACTTATATCGAATGGGCTGCACGTACCGGAGTGCTTGATTGGAACATTTTGTTACCACGCCTGCAAAAAATCTGGCAGATGGACGACGTCGCACAAACATAATTGAGCGTCCTTTGGCCTGGTCGGAAGCCATATAATTGTGCGATGGTCGTTGAATATCGCCCGTTACGCGATGGCGAATTCGAAGTACTCGCTCAGTTGCTTAACAAGGTATCTGTCGCCGACGGCAGATTGATGGCACAGTCAGACGATGAATTGCGCGAGTGGTTTGAGTCGTTTCAAGTTGAACTTGCTCACGACACGCTCACGGCCTGGGCGAACGGTGCGCTAATTGGGGCCGCATACACCCTCTACCTCCCATCCTCGGTGCGCCTAGAGCGTTGCTTCATCGAAGGTGGCGTCGACCCGCAATGGCGTGGCCGTGAGATCGGTCGCCAACTGATGGCTTGGGCGATGTCGCACGCCGAGTCACTCTTGAGAAAATCGAATAGCTCGTTGCCAAAATTCATTAGAACTCCAATTCTTGAAAGCAATTCGAGCGCCAAAAAGTTGATGGAGCGTTTTGCTCTTAACGCTGTGCGCTTCATTGACGAATTGCATATCTCGCTAACTTCAATTATCGCGATTGAACCAATTGCAGGTATTCGCATTGTCGGGTGGGACTTAGAGCTCAACGAAGTGGCCCGAGAGGTTAAGAATAATTCGTTTGAAGATCACTGGGGTTCGGCCCCGTCTGACCCCGAATCATGGGCGCAAATGACGACCGGGTTCGGATCACGCTTGGATCTATCATTTCTTGCAATTGACGAGCGCAACGAAGTCGTCGGACTATTGCTTACTCATCGCTTCCCCGCCGACGACGCGATTACTGTCAAGAAGTATGCGCTGATCGACAAGGTGGCAGTTTTACGCACCCACCGAGGTCGCGGGATCGCATCAACACTCATAGCCCATGCCCTGCATGCATATCGAGCCGACTCTCTAGACTTCGCCAGTCTTGACGTCGACGCGGAGAGTCCTACAGGGGCCAGTCGCCTGTACGCAAAACTCGGTTTCAAACCTCTGCGACGATCGGTCATCTACGAGCGCGAGATCTAGAAGGACTGAGAGCGTGGTGATAGTTTTCGTTCGCAAGTAATAACTTGCGAGAATGGGGGCGCAGATGAGTTACGCAGGCGACAGAGTTCTATACGACGCCGACACCCACATCATGGAGTTGCCGGACTTCCTGCGCAAGTTCGCCGACCCGGCAATTCGCGAGCAGTTGCCTCTGGTTGACTACGGCAGGTCGCTTGTTACCGACGAAGAGGTTGCAGTGATTGTCGGAAACGGCGCGCAACACACAACAGCGCACAAGCAGAGCCTGATTGCGCTCGGCGACCGCATGATTCAAGACGTCAAGGAGATTCAGGCACTCGGCGCATTCGACAAACACGATCGCGTCGTTGCCGCCGACATGCTCGGATTCATGAAGCAACTGGTGTTCTCAACCCACAGTTTGCACATGCCGTTCTCGCCGAGCGCAAAAGTATCCGACGAACTGCGCTACGGCGGGGCGCGCGCCCACAACCGGCACATGGCCGACTTCTGCTCGGTGGATAATCGCCTTATGGGCGTCGCCGCGATTCCGCTCGAGAATCCAGACTTGGCGATCGCCGAGGTCAAGTGGGCACTCGATAACGGCCTCGAGGCGATGTGGATCCCTCACCGCCTGGCGGGCGAGCGCTCGCCGACCCATATCGACTTCAACCCAATCTGGGCGATGCTGCAAGAGGCGCAGGTGCCGGTCGTGTTTCATGTCGGCGGCAACCCCCTGCAATTGAAACCGGCGTGGAGCAACACCGGCCGCGGCGTCAGTCGCGACTGGATGGGAGGCGGCGAAAACGTGCGCGCCCGCGACGCCTCGGTTTTGCATCAGGGCATTGAGACCGTCGTGGCGATGCTTGTGCTCGATGGAGTGCTCGAGGAGTTTCCGAAGCTGCAACTGGCGTCCGTAGAGCTTGGCGCGGGTTGGGTTCCCGAGACGATCGTGCGCCTCGACCAGATTCATCATGCCTATTCGCGAGTCGACGAAAGACTGAAGGGTTTCGAGCGCCGGCCGTCGGAACAAATCAGCGAGCAGATGGCCTTCACGCCCTTCGTATTCGAGGATGTCTCGCGCCTGATCGAGCACTCCAGCGACGAGATCTATCTGTTCTCGAGCGACTACCCGCACACCGAGGGCGGCCGCGACCCCATCGCCCGCTTCGAGTCGTGCATGAAAAACGTGCCGAGGGCATCGGTCGACAAGTTCAACTCGCAGAACTTTTTGCGGGTGTTTAAGCGCGCCCGCACCCTCTCGCGCTAAGGCTGCGCCTATCCGCCGCAAGGTGTCCAACGATCAAAATAAAAGCGACGGCCCGGTGGCACGCATCCAACAATCAGAGCGAATCTGTGGTGGAACGCACGTCACGTAGGCCGTCGCCAATTCGTTACGTTTTAGTTGCTTATGCGGCTAGAAACGCCGCAACATCAATCGATGGTGGAACAAGAACGGCATCAATTACATGAATTACGCCGTTCGAGGCCGCGATGTCAGCAGTTACAACTGTTGCGTTGTTGACCATAACGCCGCTTGCCGTATCAAAGGTGATTTCCTCGCCTTGTACTGAGGCAACTTTTCCAGCCGTAACATCTGCCGCCATTACTTTCCCTGCAACGACGTGGTAGGTCAAGATGGCCACGAGCACGTCTTTGTTTTCTGGCAACAGAAGCTTCTCGAGAAGTCCTGCCGGAAGCGCATCAAATGCCGCATTCGTAGGAGCAAAAACGGTGAACGGACCTTCGCCCGACAGAGTCTCAACAAGGCCCGCCGCCGTCAACGCTGTTACTAGCGTGCTGAAATCGGCGTTTGCAACCGCCACGTCAACGATAGTGCCTGCTTCAACGGCGTCCGTTGTCGCAACCGAAGTGTCTACTGCTGTGTCGGAAGTGCTGCTGTCAGATCCGCATGCTGCGAGCATCAAAACAGACGCCGCCGCAATAGCTGTCATCATCTTCTTCATGTATTTCTCCTTGGGGTTGGGACGCACACGGTGCGCCTCGGGTATAGGAAAATACCTTTTCACAGGTATTTCCGAGTGCGATGACGCAGCTGCGATGATTTCCGTCACTCCACTAACGAATGTGACCTTCGGATTGGCAACTCGCCGCACTATCTTCAGGGCGTCATCAGCTTGGGGCGAGAGTAGTCAACAACTCACACTCAGACGTCCCAGTTACAGTAGATATAGAATAAAATCCATGACTCCCGATATATTCCCTGAACCACATGATCTTGGTGAGCGGACCTGGGGCAGGGAGACCCTCCTCGCACTTGTTCCTGGCAAATATTCCGTGAAGCGACTTGAAGTACGGGCGGGAGAAAAGGGCGGGCTTCAAGTCGCTTCACGGAATATTTGCCAGGAACAAGTGCGAGGAGGGTCTCCCTGCCCCAGGTCCGCTCA
>JBKJMC010000133.1:0-6251 GCA_046596615.1 Ilumatobacteraceae bacterium
GCCCGCTTACGAGATGGTCGACGCCCTAATTCAACTAGACCTAGACGGACTGTCGGCCGCCGCGACGTTAGATCGCCTTTCAACACAGGCCCACGCTCAAAGGAGACTGCGCGCCGAGGTCTCAGCACGCGAGCTACCAATCAAATTAATCTTTCCGATGATTTGTTGCGTCCTGCCCTCGTTTATTTTGCTGACCGTAGTGCCAATGTTGGTCGGCACTCTCGGCAACCTGCGCTCACACATCGGCTAAACACAACTACAGAAAGAACCTGAATGAAAGTAGCCCGCAGGAAGAATATCGCCGAACCTGGCCAAGCCACCACCGAATACGCGCTCGTGCTGTTAGGCGCCGCAGTGATCGCGCTTCTGGTTGTGGCATGGGCTACCGATGGTGGTGGCGCCGGGCGAATCGGTGAACTCTTCGATTCCGTGCTGACCAATGTGCTCGACCGTACCGATGCCACTAATACGCCGATGCCTTAATTCGCGTCGGGGTGCGCACGAAGTCGGTCAGGCAACCGTAGAACTCGCTCTCGTGTTGCCGTTCGTCGTGTTGCTGGCGTTGGCTCTCGTGCAATTCGGTGTCGTTGTCGCCAACCAACTGGCGGTTCTCAATGCGGCGCAATGCGCGGCGCGCGCTGCGGCAATTTCTGGCAACGGCAGTAAATACTCGCAAGGAGTTGCCCAGCGCGACGCCGATGCGGCGGGCAGCGAGTGTGCCACATTGCGACCGTTACGCATCGAACTGACAGCCACCAATAATGTCGTCACCGCTCGCGTTAAGTATCTCGACCGCACCGACCTAGCGCTCGTCGGATTGCTATTTCCAAGTCTGACACTCGGGGCCGAAGCTGCGATGCGCATCGAGACGCCGTAAATGAAACGGCTCACCGCTTCGGCTACTTCAGCCTCGGCGGTGAGCCGTTTACGATGCCTAACGGGGGGCTTTAGGCATTTGATGCAATGTCGCGATCGCCGCGACCTGGACCGCCTTGATCGCCAGCTGGACGAACCTTGTTGACCATTTCGGTCACGCGTGTAGTCGCCTCAGCCAACTTGGCATCGGCCTCGGCCTGAGTGTGCTCACCCGCTAATACCTCGGCATCAAGATGCGTCTTGATGTCGGCAACAATCGTGCTGATCACACTTGACAACGCGACATTCTTGCTCGCCGCAACCGAAGCAAGCGACTTGCCGCTCTGTAACTGAGTCTTGAGCTCATCGGAAGTCATTGAGAACAGGGCCGCCACCTTGCCTAGGTCCGGACGACCGCGCTCCCCGCCACGACCCGGGCCACCACGACCCGGACCGCCTTGATCGCCAGCTGGGTGAACCTTGTTGACCATTTCGGTGACGCGAGTCGTAGCCTCAGCCAACTTGGCATCGGCCTCGGCCTGAGTGTGCTCACCCGATAGAACCTCTGCGTCAAGATGTGTCTTGATGTCGGCAACAATCGCACTGATCACACCTTCCAACGCGACATTTTTAGTCGCCGCAATAGCCGCTAACGATTGGCCGCTCTGCAACTGAGTCCTGAGCTCATCGGCGGTCATTCCTAACAGCGCCGCAACCTTGCCTAGGTTCGGACGACCGCGTTCGCCGCCGTTTGCTCTCTCAACGATAGATTCGCTGATTGCCCGGGTCGGCCTTACCGACTTGGCACTGGCAACCGTGGCGACGCTGAATGCAGCGACACCTAGCGTTGCCGTGAGCGCCAAACCGGCGATCCTCTTTACTGCTCGTGATTTCATAATTTCCCTTCGTCATGCACCGCAGGGTTTGTGGTGCCTGATGATCTTGCGATCTCTAGGTAATGATCAGAACTGATTCAGGTAAGGAGTTGGTAAGAACTCGCCAAACACTGTAAATACAAGGTCCCGACGGTTAGTAACCTGACCGACATGAAGACCAATAACAATGCGAACTTCCGCATTGTCCTAGCCGAGGACGACCCCTCAGTGCGCACTGCCGTGACGCGAATACTCGAACTTGAGGGATATTTAGTCACCAGCGTTAACGATGGCAGGGCTGCCCTCGAGCAAATCACCAAACAGCCACCGGACGCCGTTGTAATGGACGTGATGATGCCTTTTGCCGACGGGATCACAGTATGTCGCGAGTTGCGACACCGGGGGATTCGCACACCAATACTTTTGCTAACGGCACGACACGAAGTTGGCGATCGCGTTGCCGGTCTCGACGCAGGGGCCGATGACTACTTGGCAAAACCATTCGCGATCGACGAATTGCTGGCGCGGGTGCGGGCGATGTTGCGCCGATACCGCCCAGTAACAGGAGTAACGGTCCTGAAGGTCGGCGACCTCGCCCTCGACCCAGCGCGGCGCGAAGTGCGGCGCGGCAATCGTGTAGTAGAACTTACAAAAACAGAATTTGATCTGCTACAGATTCTGCTCGAGCAGCAAGGAATCGTTTTATCCCGCGACTACCTGTACGAGCACATCTGGGGTTACAACTTCGAAACCAATTCGAAGTCGCTCGATGTTTACATCGGTTACCTGCGACGCAAGATTGAGCTTGGCGACGAGGCGAAGTTGCTGTTTACGGTGCGCGGCGTCGGCTACGTGGTGAGGCAGTCGTGAGTATTCGCACCCGACTAGTGGTCTCGACTACCGCGATCGTGTTGGTGGTCGTGGTTTTGCTTAGCATCGGCGTGCAACAGACTGTCTCTCGCCAACTGCTACACGAAATCGATCACACCCTCGACGCCAGAGTCGAATTGATCAGGGCACAATTGCGCGACAACAGCCAAATTGGCGTCTTTGGCCGCAGGCAACGCAATCCGCTCGGCGAGGCCCTCTTGCCGACCCGCTTCGACACCGTCACGCAGGTCATCGATCCGAGTGGGGCGATCGTAATTGGTATCGGCGACATCGACCTGCCGGTCGCGCCGAAAGACATTGCCATTGCCGACGGCACACGTACTGGCATCAGCAGATCGACGGTGAATATAGAAGGAGTCTCGTACCGCTTGCTCACAGTGCCCATTCAACGCGGGGGCGCACTGCAACTGGCCAAAGACATGCGCGAAATCGAACGAGCCAAACAGGGAATTCTGCGATGGATTATCGTGTTCGGCGCTCTCGGAATCGCCTTGGCCGTAAGCGCGGGCTTAGTCCTGGCGCGGAGAGTGTCGAGGCCGATCATGCAACTTGCAAGCGCCGCCGAGAATATTGCGATCACGCGAGACGTAACGTCTCCGCTAACTGTACGCGGCGACTCAGAGGTCGCGAATCTGGCAACGAGTTTCAACACAATGCTCGCGGCGCTCGGAACAAGCATGACCCAGCAGCGCCAACTAGTGCAGGATGCCAGCCACGAGTTGCGCACACCACTCACCTCGTTGCGCGCCAATTCAGAACTACTCGAGCGCAGCGACATCAGCGCGGAAACCCGCTCGGAGATATTGAGAGACATGCGCGCCGAAGTTGATGAGCTGGCGCAACTCTCTATCGAACTTTCCGCCCTCGCCAGCGATCAACGCCTCGATGAAGCGCTTGAATCGACCAGCCTCGAACAGGCCGTACACAATGTCGTGGCGCGGGCACGACGACGCGGCGGTCGTGAAATAAGTGTCTTAGCGGAGACGCCAGCAACGGTTGCCCTGCGATCAGCACAGTTCGAACGCGCACTTTCAAATTTGGTCGACAATGCGCTCAAATTCTGCCCGACATCGCAGGCCATCGAAATCGAAATCAAGAACAAGCGCATTAGCGTTGTCGACCACGGCGCTGGCATTAGCGACGCCGACAAGCCGCACGTCTTCGATCGTTTCTATCGCGCGGCCGCAACCCGGGCATTGCCAGGCTCTGGACTAGGGCTAGCAATCGTGGCGCAATTCGCCGATGATCATGATGCCACGACTTTTGTCACCGACACTGTTGGCGGCGGCGCCACTGTCGGCATCGAATTTAAATAAGCGCCTAGCTATTATTCAGCCGTCACGAATCAGCCGTCACGAATCAACCGGGCGGCGGGCGCCCTTGCGGTTGCCAGCGCGCTTGTATTTGACTTGCTGTTGTTCGAGCGCAACCTCTTCCGAAACCAGCGCGCGCATGTTGTCGAGTCGCTCTTGCGTGAAAACTCCGGCCTCGACCGCCTCGCGCACGGCGCAATTTGGCTCTGATTCGTGCTTGCAGTCTCTAAACCTGCACTGCTCGGCGGCGGCGAAGACATCGGCAAAGGCCCTTTCGATGCCGTGACTGCTGAGCCAAAGGCTCACCGCGCGCAATCCCGGAGTGTCGATCAGCCAGCCGCCGCCGATCAGCGGCACGAGTTCGCTGGCCACAGTGGTGTGGCGCCCGCGCTGATCGCCGTCGCGCACCTGGCCGGTGCTCTGCAGAGACGCGCCGGCCAGAGAGTTGACGATCGTCGATTTGCCAACGCCGCTCGCGCCTATGACAACTAGCGTGCGATTTGGCACCGCATAATCGCGCATCGCATCGAGGCCGCTGCCGTCGACTGCGCTGACCATATGTATTGCGATTTGTCCGGCGATCTCACGGATGCCAGAAATCATTGCCGCCTGCTCGGCGGCACCCACCATGTCACACTTGTTAATCACAATCACCGGCTCGGCGCCACTGTCGAACCCGAGCACGAGTTCGCGCTCAATGCGCCGCAAGTTAATTTCGCTGTTCGCCGACTGAACTAGGAACACTGTGTCAATGTTGGCCGCGACCGTGTGCGACTCGGCTTTGACAACGTCTGACGACACCCGCCGAGTCAGCGCCGAAGAACGCGTGAGAACCCGCTCGACGCGCTCGTCGTCTGGAGAGACCACGACCCAGTCGCCAACCGCGACGTCGGCGCCGATATTGCGGGTGCGCATCGTCTCGCCGCGGGAACTCAGCATCACGGTGCTCCAGCCGCGGTCGAGTCGACTGACGCGCCCGACAACGCGCCTTGCCCCGTCGCTTTTATGTTCGTCGAGCGACTGCTTTAGCGTTGCATTCCAACCGAGATCTACGAGTGCTCGATCGAGCAACCGATCGTCGTTTTCATTCGTGTCGGTCGTCATCTACATAGAAACGATACCGAGTCGATGTTGATCATTTGTTGTGCACGTATGCTCCTGCGCCCCACCCGTGTCCGAAATTGAAACCCATGGTGCATTTGGATTTGCGTGGATAACCTTGACAAGCCCCTGGCAAACAACCTAACGATGAATAAACATGTCTAAACCACTCGTCATAGTTGAGTCCCCCGCGAAAGCAAAAACGATCGCCAAATTTCTTGGCGATAATTTTGATGTACGCGCCTCCGTCGGACACATCGCCGACCTCCCGAGCAAGGGTCTCTCGGTCGATGTCGAGAACAGTTTTAAGCCCACCTACGAGCTCACCGAACGCGGCGCCAAGATCGTCAAAGAGCTAAAGGCCGCCCTCAAGGAAGCGACTGTCCTTTATATAGCGACCGACGAAGACCGCGAGGGCGAGGCCATCGCCAGCCACCTCTTCGACTACCTCAAACCCAAGGTCGAGACCAAGCGAATGGTCTTTCACGAAATCACCAAGGCCGCCATCGACGCCGCGATCGCAAACCCCCGCGCGATCGATAACAAATTGGTCGACGCCGCCGAGGCCCGCCGTATTTTGGACCGCCTCTATGGTTACTCTGTTTCGCCAATTCTGTGGCGCAAAGTTAATCGCGGTCTTTCGGCGGGTCGCGTGCAGAGTCCCGCGATTCGCTTGGTTGTCGAGCGCGAGCAGGAGCGCATGGCCCACATTTCTGCCTCCTATTGGGATCTTGAGGCCGTCACGGCGACCGCGCCGAGCTTCACAGCGACCCTGGTAACCGTTGACGGCGTTCGCATTGCAACAGGTAAAGATTTCAGCGATCGCGGAGTCGCCAAGGATGGCATCGCCGTTATTGACGAGGCTCGTGCCCGGGCCTTGAGCGCCGGGTTGCAGGGCGTCTCGCTCAATGTTCGCAGCGTCGAAGAAAAGCCGTACCGCAAGTCGCCGCGCGCGCCATTCATGACGAGCACGCTGCAACAAGAAGGCGGCAACAAATTGCGAATCACCGCCAGCGAGGTGATGCGCTTAGCCCAGGGATTGTACGAAGCCGGATACATCACATACATGCGTACCGACAACGTGATGCTTGGCGAAGAAGCACTGGCCGAGGTGCGCTCAGAAATTGCCCAGAATTACGGCAAAGAATTTTTGTCGACCGAGGTACGCGTCTACAAATCAAAAGTCAAAAACGCGCAAGAGGCGCACGAGGCGATC
>JBKJMC010000007.1:0-5528 GCA_046596615.1 Ilumatobacteraceae bacterium
GTGCCGATGTTTCACGCCAACACCTGGGGCCTTGCCCACGCCGCCGTCGCCTCGGGCGCGAGCCTCGTGATGCCGGGGCCAGATCTTTCGGGTAAGGCAATCGCTAATTTGATCGTCGAAGAGAGAGTTACGGTGGCCGCCGGGGTGCCAACAATTTGGATGTCTGTGCTGCCAGAACTTAAGGACCGCGACACCTCTTCGCTGCGCGCGATTCCGTGCGGCGGTTCGGCCGTTCCCAAGGCCCTAAGCGAGGGTTTTCGCAAGCAAACCGGCCTTCCAATATTGCAGGCGTGGGGCATGACCGAGACGAGCCCGATCGCGGCCGTCTGCACACTGTCGGCGGCGGATCAGAAATTGTCGATAGATGAACAGGCCGAACTTCGCACTACCGTCGGCCAGATCGCCTTCGGCGTCGACGCGCGCGTGGTCGAGCCCGGCACGACCACGCCGGTGGCGTGGGACGGCGAGACCAGCGGCGAGTTGCAGTGCACCGGCAACTGGATTGCGTCGACTTATTACAACGACGCACGCGCGGGCGAGAGCTTCACCGCCGATGGCTGGCTGCGCACGGGCGATGTCGCCACGGTCGACTCCAAGGGCCGCATCCGCTTGGTCGACCGAACCAAAGACTTGATCAAATCCGGCGGCGAGTGGATCTCGTCGGTCGAGATCGAAAACGAGCTGATGTCGCACCCGAAGATCAAGGAGGCCGCCGTCGTCGGCGTGCCGCACCCGAAGTGGTCAGAGCGTCCGCTGGCCTGCGTAGTGTTGAACCCCGACGAGACGATGACCAAAGACGAGGTCATAGAATTCATCAAACCTTTGCTTGCGAAGTGGCAGATACCCGACGACGTGGTGTTTATCGACGAGGTGCCAAAGACCAGCGTGGGCAAGTTCTCGAAGAAGACGCTGCGCGAAAAATACGCCGACCACGTGCTGCCAAATTTGTAGGTAGTTAGCCGCGCAGGCTCAAGGGTCAGTTAGCCGCGCAGGCGGCCGGCGTTGATTACGCGTAGCAGAAATTGTTGCGTGCGTTGGTCGCGCGGCGCGGTGAACATCTGCTCCGGTTCGCCCTGCTCGGCGACAGTGCCGTTGGCGAGAAAGCAAATCCTGTCGCTAATTTCGCGCGCAAAACCCATCTCGTGCGTCGCCAGCAGCAGTGTGATTCCACTGCCCTTGAGTTCGCGCACGACATCAAGGACCTCGCCCACAAGTTCGGGGTCGAGCGCCGAGGTGATCTCGTCGAGCAGCAAGACCTCGGGGTTCAAGGCCAGCGCTCGGGCGATCGCCACGCGCTGTTGCTGCCCTCCCGAGAGGCGGTCGGGATATGCGGATGTTTTATCGGCGAGCCCGAATCGATTTAGCAACGTCGCGGCGGTGCCACGGGCCTCGTCTTGCGACTTTCCGAGCACCTCCGTTAGGGCGAGCGTGATGTTGCGCTCGACGGTCATGTGCGGAAAGAGGTTGAAACTCTGAAAGACGATGCCGATCCGGCGGCGAATCGGGTTCGGGTCGCGGCCGATCTTGGTGATTTCTTGATCGTCGAGGTGGATTGTGCCCGAGTCGATCGTCTCCAGCAAATTGATGCAGCGCAGCAACGTCGTCTTGCCCGAACCGCTCGCGCCAATGAACGAGACCACCTCGCCCGCATTGATGCTCAGCGAGACATCGGCGAGAACCTGATTGGCGCCGAACGACTTGTAGATGTTGGCGATGTTCAGTTTGGCGGCCATGTCGTTAACGCACCTTCGAAGCGCCGGTGCGTTCTCGCTCGCGGGTAAGCAGCCAGTCGGTTGTGCGCGTTAGGGGAATAGTTACGAGAAGGAAGATGATCGCCGCGCCGACATATGGCGTGAAGTTGGCGAACTTGGCCTTGTCGATGCCGGCCTGGCGCAGAATCTCGACCGGCCCGATCAGGCTCACGAGCGCGACATCCTTTTGCAGGCTGACCAGATCGTTCATCAGCGGCGGCACGACGCGTCGAAGTGCCTGCGGCAATATTACGTGCCGCATCGTTTGTGAACTCGAGAGCCCGAGCGAGCGGGCCGCCGCGCGCTGGCTCTCGTGCACGCTCTCAATGCCGGCGCGAAAAACCTCAGCGACGTACGCGCTGTATGTCATGCCGAGAGCAACCGAGCCCCACAACAACGGGCTATTAAATGGCCGCTCGAGCCCGACACCTGGCACTCCGAAGCCGACCAGGTAGATCCACAAAATCACGGGCACGCCGCGCATCACGTCGGTATAGCCGATTACGAATAGCCGCACAGGGAAGAGCGCCGGATTGCGCGTGTTGCGGGCGATAGCTATGAGCAACGCCACGATCAAAATCGCTGGAGTCGTCCATAAAAAGATTTTGACGTCGAGCGTGAAGGCATGCAGCAGGCGCGGAAACGAAGCCACCAAGCGTTCACGATCGAAGAATGACTTTTGAACTCGGTCCCACCGCGGCATGCGCGGGATCAAGATTACGAGTGCAGCAACTACAACGGCGGTGCTCAGCGCAGCCAATGCTGAACTTCGCCGGCGCTGCCGCTGTTCGAACCGTTGACGCTCGTTATTGAGTTGGGCGTTATCGAGGTGGGAGTTGTTGCGTTGCGTACTGCTACCTCGTCGCGAAATCAACCGAGGCTGATAACCGGCGCGCTGACCTTGTCTGACAACCAGGTCTGTTGAATCGCGGCGAGAGCGCCCGAATCCTTGATCGCCTGCAACGCGGTGTTGGCGCAATCAACGAGCGGGTTGTTGAGGTCGAACACGAGGCCGAGTTGATCGGCGGCGATGCCTTCACCTGCAGGGAACTGGCCGATGACCTTTGATCCCTCGATCTCGACGGCGCTGATGTAGAACGCGGTTGGCAAGTCGACCACGATGGCGTCGATCTGCTTGGCCTCAAGCGCGGCCTTGGCCGCGGCGTTGTCGTCGTAGACATACGTGTCGGTCGTTGGCTTGATCACGCTGTTGACGAATTCGAGGCTCGTGGTTCCGGATTGCACGCCGAACTTCAGGCCTTGTATTTCGGCCAAAGTCGTGGCGTTGGCTGCTGGTGAATCTGCAAAACCGACGATGGCCTGATTGGTCGAATAATACGGATCGCTAAACGAAACCGTTTGTTTGCGCTCGTCGGTGATCGAATACTGCTGCAAATTGAAGTCGAAGTTTTTCGCGCCAGGCTGAATCGCCTCGTCGAAGCTGGTGCGCACCCACGAAATGTTCTCGTTGGCGAAACCCATCTCGTTGGCGACGGCATAGGCGACGGCGGCCTCAAAGCCCTCGCCGCTCTCCGGCGCGTCGTTCTCAACCCATGGCGAGAATGCCGGAGTGCCGGTGGCGATGACGAGCTTGCCTTCGCCGAGGGTCTTGCCAGCGGTGCACTCGTTGCCCCCGGTGGCGGTCGAACCGTCGGCTGCTGTTGTGTCGCTGGCCGAGTCGCTGCCACCGCACGCCGTGAGCACAACGGCGGAGACTGCAAGCAGGCTGAAAATACTGCGTCGTAAATTGTTTGATGTTCGCATTTGATGCCTTTCGGTGATGGCTGTCAGACGGCCCCCAATGAAGCCCGAGTTGAGAACAGGTTACTAGGCTTTAGACATGACCGTTACCCACTCGAGCAATGAAAACATAATTGGCCGCGACGACATCAACGACATCGAGGCCATCCTCAGCGTCGCCAATACCGATGTCAATGAAAAAATCCACGCCGTCAAGAACAATTCAGAGACACTGTTTACTTGGGATTATTCGCTCGCCCGTCCACCGCTGCGCAAGTTGTATGAAAAGGCCAAGACCGGGCAATGGAACGGCACGACTGACTTGCCGTGGGCGACAAACGTAGACGTTGAGGCGACCATTGCCGCCGATCAGTTGGCAATCGGCACGGGTATCGATCCGACTTTCTATGTCGGCACCCCTCTTGAGAAGTGGGACGAAAGGCAGTGGCTCGAGTTTGGTATCGAGAGTCGCCGCTGGACGTTGTCGCAGTTTCTGCACGGCGAGCAGGGAGCGTTGGTGTGCACCGCCAAAATCGTCGAGACCGTGCCGTGGTACGACGCCAAGTTGTACGCCAGCACGCAGGTCGTCGATGAGGCTCGCCACGTCGAAGTTTTTGCTCGCTACCTAAACGAGAAAATGGGCGGTGGCTATCCGGTCAACGCGCACCTAAAATTGTTGCTCGACGACATCATCACCGATTCGCGTTGGGACATGACATATCTCGGCATGCAGATCATGATCGAGGGTCTGGCGCTGGCAGCCTTCGGATACTTGCATCAACTCACGGGCGAGCCGCTGCTCAAGCAGTTGCTCCGTTACGTGATGAGCGACGAGGCCCGTCACGTGGCCTTCGGCGTGCTCAGCCTCAAAGAGGTGTACGAAGGTATGTCAGACGCCGAGATGAAAGATCGCCAAGAATTTGCGTTCGAGGCAAGTATCCGCATGCGCGATCGCTTCTTACAGCAAGAGGTGTGGGAGCGCATGGGCGTGCGCCCGAAAGATGTTGTGCCGCTGATCTTGCAAGACCCAACGCGCGCATTTTTTCAGCAGATGCTGTTCGCCAAGATCGTGCCAAACTGCAAAAAGCTAGGGCTGCTCGACCGCAACGACAAGTGGCTGCGCCACCGGTTCGAAGAGATGGGCGTGATTCAGTTCGAAGACCACGAGGACACGGGCGAGGGCTACCTCAACTTTGAACTTGGCGCCACGATGCAAAACGCCTAGTAAACAAACTTTAATCGTCGCCCTTAATTAGATAGTCTGCGAGCATGGCAAGGTTCGGTCGCGTCGTCACGGCAATGGTCACCCCGTTCGATGGCAACGGCGTGCTTGACCTAGACGGCGTTCGCCGGCTCGCCAAGTGGCTGCAAGAAAATGGCAACGACGGACTTGTCGTCGGCGGCACCACTGGCGAGGCCTCGACGCTCACAGACGACGAAAAACTCGCGCTGTTCGCCGCCACCGCCGAGGCAGTTACGATCCCCGTGATCGCCGGCACCGGCACGAACGACACCGCGCACTCGATCACGCTCACATCGCAGGCTTCGAAGTTGGGGATAGCAGGCATCTTGGCGGTTGGACCGTATTACAACCGCCCGTCGCAGGCGGGAATCGAGGCGCACATGCGCGCGGTATGCGGCGCGACACCTTTGCCCGTCGTGGTTTATGACATCCCAGTGCGCACAGGACGAAAGATTTCGACGGCGACTTTGTTGAAGTTGGCGCGCGAAGTTAAGAACCTGGCGGCGCTAAAGGACGCGGCCAATAATCCCGCCGAGACTGCGATCTTGATGGCGCAGGCGCCGAGCAGTTTTGAGTTGTACAGCGGCGAGGACGGCCTGACGCTGCCGCTGATGGCGGTAGGTGCGTGTGGGGTGATCGGCGTGGCGACGCACTGGAGCGCGGTCGATCACCAAGAGATGTTCGCTTTGTGGGAAAAGGGCGACGTCGCCGGTGCGCGGCGCGTCAATTCGCGGCTGCTCGAGAGTTTTGGTTTTGAATCTGGCGACGACAACCCCAACCCGCTACCGAGCAAG
>JBKJMC010000047.1:0-3000 GCA_046596615.1 Ilumatobacteraceae bacterium
AGGGTTAGGCCCTCGTAGCTCAGTGGATAGAGCGTCGGTTTCCGGAACCGCAGGTCGTAGGTTCGATTCCTATCGAGGGCACCGGTTAACGCGGCACGTTGGCGTGAGCCGTCAACTCCCAGGTTGGTAGTGCGGTTCTATCTCGCAATCGTCCTCAACCAACGAGAGGATCAGATGGATGTCGTCAGGTTCCATCGCCAGCAACGTCGGGTCGGGTTGAAGTGTCGGTCTGGCGCCGAGCCTCATGTACATATCAACCGTGCCTTGGGTCGGTGTCGCCGAGATATACAACGATGAAGCACCTCGGACCCGCGCCGCTCTTGAGAGTTCACCCGTTAAGGCCCGCCCGATTCCACGACCGCGATGTGCTCGCGACACGTGGAGCATGTCGAGTTTGACAATGCTCGAGTCGCCTCCGACCGGTTGATAGTCGAGCGAGCCAATTGCGAGCAAAACGTTCTCGGAGAATGCCCCGAGAGTCAAGCCCCCTCGGTCGTGAAGCGATCGGAGCCGGCGGACGTAGGCCTTCAACTCAACGGGATTCCAGCCGCTAACTGCAATCTTCTGAGACACGAGTCTGAGCTGGCCGTCGTCGAGTACGTAGATGTTCTCGACGGTCTCGGCCCGGTCGATCTCGCAGAGCCGATGTATCTCTGCGCGGCGAAGGCCGACCAGAGAGTATTTCTCGGCGCCAACCACGGTCGACAGTTTGCTTCGCGTGTCGCTCAGCCGAGCGCGGCCTTTACGAGCGCCGCAATTTTTCCGCCGTCGGCGCCGGCGCCGACCCGCTCGCGCACCGCCTTGACAACCGCGCCCATCGCCCTGCCTCCGGTGGCGCCGGACGCCGCGGCGTTAGCCACTTCTTCGGTCACGATCTTGGTGACATCTTCATCACTCATCGCGGCCGGCAAATACTTTTGGATTATCGCGGCCTCTGAGCGTTCCTTGGCGGCGGCTTCGGCCCTTCCGGCACCCTCGTAAATCTCTGCAGACTCGTTGCGCTTCTTAACTTCGGCGCGCAATACGTCGAGTTCTTGCTCGTCGGTGAGCGCCTTCGCCTCGGTGCCGGCAACTTCGGCGTTCATAATCGCCGCGATCACCATGCGCAGGGTCGACATCACCTCATCTTCGCGGGCCTTCATGGCAACGGTTAAATCGGCTTTGAGCAGTACTTTGATTTTTGTCACTCACCCATTGTGCCTTATCGCGCAGCCCTACACTTGTTGGCAATGAATCACACGACTTTTGAGCTGATGTTTGCCATGCTCAGCGTGGCGACTCTGCTCGGCACGCTGTTCATCCTTGTCGCCCGCCTGGCCTACTCGTCGCAGCCGTGGGCAAAGAACGTGATCGACGAGTTCGCCCCGATCGCCCTACCGCTGACCGCCGCGATAACCACCACGTGCATGATCGGCAGCCTCTACTTTTCGGAGGTCGTCAACTATGTGCCGTGTCGCCTGTGCTGGTTCCAGCGATCGATGATGTATCCGCTGGCGATCATCCTGCTGGTTGCCAGCGCGTTTAGATTTTCAGGTCGACCGATTTCGAGTCGGCTGCTGCAGCGACTGATCGTTGCGCTGGCCGCAATCGGCGCGTTGATTTCGACGTACCACTGGTTCGAAGAGCGATTCCCCAATTTGGATTCCGGCGTCTGCGATGTCAAGGTTCCGTGTAGTTTCGTGTGGTTCGAACTGTTCGGATTCGTGACGCTGCCGTTCATGGCATTTACGGGCTTCCTAGCGACAATTGTTTTCAGCACCCTTCCTAGAATCTCAACAACACAGGAGCAACTATGAATACGAAGAAATCATCGGGTGCCACAACCGGTAAGGCGGTTTGGATTATCGGCGTAATTATCGGCAGCATCATCGCCGTCACCGCCGTGGTCTCGCTTTTGTCGTCGGACGATAAGTCGTCAACGGGCGTCGCCACCAGCGAATACTCGGAAATCACGGTCACCGGCGAGGTGTTACCGCCGCTCGGCGACCCCGCGACGGCCGACCCTGCGGTCGGCATGACCGCGCCAGTGCTCACGGGTAAGGGTTTCACTGGCAACGTCGTGACAACGACTCCCGGCACGCCGACACTGATTGTGTTTCTGGCGCACTGGTGTCCTCACTGCCAGGCCGAAGTGCCTCGGCTCGTCGACTGGGAGAAGGCCGGAAAGTTCCCAGCGGGCGTCGATGTGATCGCAATCGCCAGCGGAACGGATGCTGCAAACCCCAACTACCCGCCTTCAATGTGGCTAGCGCGAGAGAACTTCCCCGTGCTGTGGCCCGTGATGGCCGACAGCCAAGCCAAGACGGCTGGCGACGCGTTCGGGCTCTCTGGTTACCCATTCTTCACCCTGCTGGACGCCAGCGGCAAAGTTGTTAAGCGTCTGAGCGGCGAGATTCCGATGGAGGAATTGACTGTGCTGATGAACGCGGTTGCCACCTCGTAATTAGCGGCGTCTAGCCGGCGCGCGTAACCAATTCATAAGTTGGGAATCATTCTCATAATTGCTATCGTGGCGATATGAGAATCATTCCTAGGTCGCAGTTGCGCAAATTCGCCTTATCGGCGGCGACATTTGGCGTGATCACGGCCGCCGCGGGTTGCACCAGTTCCCCTGAGGCGAAACGGCCAACGGTTGTCGTCACCTACAGCGTGCTGGCCGACATCGTCACAGATCTTGTCGGCGACTCAGCCGACGTTCAGGTGATCATCCCCAATGGGCAAGACCCGCACACCTTCGAGCCGTCGGCAAAGGATGTCGAGACAATTAACAATGCGGCACTGATCGTCGCCAACGGTTTGCAACTGGAGGAGCACCTCGAGCATGCGCTCGAAGCGGCCGGGAGAGAAGGCGTTGAGGTCTACAACATTTCAGACCATGTCAAAACACAAACTTTGCTTGAAGACGGCGCAACAATCACAGACCCGCACCTGTGGCTCGATCCGCTGACTCTCAGCGCGGCGATCCCCGATCTGACGCAAAGACTCAATGAAGTTCTTGAC
>JBKJMC010000105.1:0-5351 GCA_046596615.1 Ilumatobacteraceae bacterium
TGGCGACCCGCAGACCGTGCTTAAACAATGCTTGACGCTTGGTAAGCCCTTTGGCGCGGGCAGTTCGCAGGTGATCGCTGCTCAAGACATCGAGCATGGCGTTGCGTTGGTAACGCGAATAAAACGCCACTCCACCAAGTGCGATCGACAGCGTCGGCAAGATGAGATGTTGCAGCCGATTGACGAACAACGACCACGTGCCACCACTCAATTCAGGTGTGTATTCACCGACGGTATAGATGAAAGTCGTGCCGAGGCGGTTGTTCATGTTGATCGCTCCGAATTTGAGCAAGATCGCCAGTAAGAAAACGGGCGTGGAGAGCAACACAAACGAGATGATGCCAAAATACCTATCAAAAAACTTGTACTGGCGAACGGCGCTGAACACTCCGGCCAGCACGCCCAACACGGAGCCCAATATCGAACCGATCAGGAGTAAGCGCAGACTCACCCAAATTCGTCGTCCGATCTCGTCATTTACCGAATTCTCCGAAATGGTTGTACCGAGATCGCCGCGGACCACGCCGCTGACCCAAGTGCCATAGCGCTCGAGGAGAGGGGTCTTGTCGTTCATATTCAGGGCGTCGAGCTTGTGATCAATGGTGCTCGCCGGGATCGGCGGGTTGCGACCCTCGTAATTCTCGCGTGGGTTGAGGGCCGTGGCGGCAAGGAAATATCCCAACGAAGACGCGATGACCACGAGCATCACCAGGTTTAGAAATCTCTTGTATATAAAGGTGAGCACGCCTACCCTCGCAAAGTCGTGTAAACAGGTATATCCTACACGCACAGATAAACAACGGATGAATTTAAGACAACCTAGAACTAGATTACATTCGTTTAATCCATAACCAACGAAAGTTAAGGGGAACAATGAACAATCGCACAATCCGCAGGATTGCCATCGTTGCGGCTGTCACCTTGCTACCAGTCGTCAGCTTTTCCGCTGGCGCTCAGGCTGCAAAAGGTGACGGACCTGACATCAGTGCCCAACCTGTCACCAATCTAAAAAGGGGCGGGACATTCGTCTGGGCAATCAACAGCCTCCCAGACAACTTCAACACCAGCCAGATCGACGGCAACACCGCCGATACCAGTTACATCATGGAAGCAACACTGCCGTCGTTTTTCTCGGTGGACGCAACTGGCCTCCTCGTGGTCGACAAGGACTACGCCACGTCAGTCACATTGACGAGCAAGAAGCCGCAAGTTGTAACCTACACAATTAATCCGAAAGCAGTTTGGAGCAACGGCAAGCCAGTTGGGGTTGCCGACTTCGTTGGACATTGGAGGGCCAATAATGGCTCTAATGCGGCATTTGAAGTAGTCAGCACGACCGGCTACGAGGACATCGCCAGTGTCAAGAAGGGTGCCGCAGCCAACAGCGTCGTAGTCACATTTAAAAAGATCTACGCCGACTGGCAGGGTCTGTTCGGTAGTTTGCTCCCGGCGTCCGTTACTGCATCTCCAACAGCGTTCAACACGTTGTGGAAAAATGGTCCAACCTTAACTGCCGGACCATTTAAGTACGTATCGACGGATACAACGGCCCAGACCGTGACAATCGCTCCTAACCTGAAGTGGTGGGGCGCAAAGCCGGTGTTGGCCAAGATTGTGTACCGCGCGATTCCGCCAGCAACGCAACTTGATGCACTTGCGAACGGTGAAGTGGATTACATCGACATTGGCCCAAGCGCGCCGAACTTCAAGCGTGCGAGTGGCCTTGCCGATGTCAAGGTTCATATTTCCAAGGCACCGAACTATCGTCACATGACGTTTGGTAGCCAGACAGAAGTAAGCCGCAACATCCGTGTTCGGCAGGCAATCATGATGGGCATCGATCGCTCCACAATCGCTCGCGCGTTAATTGGGCCAATCGATCCAAGAATCACCTCGCTCGACAACCACGTCTTCGTCAAGGGTCTTTCTTGCTACCAAGACAACTCTGGGATTTACGGTAAGCAGAACCTTCTCAGGGCAGACCAGTTGCTCGATGCTGCTGGTTACAAGGGGAACCCTCGCAAGAATGCGGCGGGCACCCCACTGACGATCTCAATCACGATCCCGTCAGGAGTGCCAACTAGCGCCAGCGAGGCTCAGTTGATGCAGGCGATGTTGAAGCCACTTGGAGTACCCCTTGAAATTAAGACGGTGCCAATCGGCGACTTCTTCTCGAAGTACATCACACCGGGCGATTTTGAGATGACAGTGTTCTCGTGGATTGGGACGATATTCCCAATCAGCAGTTCCGCAAGCATTTTTAGGACCGACGGCGAGCAGAACTTCGGCAAGATAGGCAGTGCCGCAATTGACGGCATTTTTGATCGTGCCAATCAAGAACTTGACCCAGTCAAGCGTTGTGCAATGGCAAACCAAGCCGACAAGTTGATCTGGGAAGTTGGTCACTCGATGATCACCTATCAGCGCCCGAACGTGACGGCAACCGACAAGAAGCTCGCCAACATGGGCTCCTTTGGTTTCACAAGCCGCGATTACACCAAGATCGGGTTCATGAAGTAAATCAGGTATTAAGAAAGGGGCGGCCCGCAAGGGCCGCCCCTTTTTAATTTGCCGACTTAACTATTTCGACTCGGCGTAGGCCGCGTAGCCGTCGCGCTCGAGTTCGTCAGCCAACTCCGGGCCGCCGCTCTTGACGATGCGGCCCTTGGCCAAGATGTGTACGAAATCTGGGTGTAGTTCTTCGAAGATGCGGCTGTAGTGGGTAATCACCAAAACACCGAGCCCAGTGTCGTTAGTGGCGTCTTCGACGCGCTTGGCGCAGTCGCGCAAGGCGTCGATATCTAGTCCCGAGTCGAGTTCATCGATGACTGCGATTCGCGGCTGCAACACCGCCAGTTGCAAGGTCTCGCTGCGCTTCTTCTCGCCGCCCGAAAAATCGACGTTGACGGCGCGGTGTATGAGTTCGGTGTCGAAGCCGATGCGCGTTGCCTCTGTCGCGATCGTGCGCTCGAGATCTGGCAACGATGCGCCGCGGGCCATGAGCGCTTCTGCCAAAACATCGTCGAGGCCGACGCCAGGCACCTCGGTCGGGTACTGCATCACTAGGTGCAGCCCGGCGACCGCGCGTTGCCATGTTGGCATCACCAGCACGTCTGCGCCGTCGAGCGTGATCGAACCGCTCGTGATCGTGTAGCCGGTCCTGCCCATGATCGCGGCCGACAGCGTCGACTTGCCGGCGCCGTTTGGGCCCATCACGGCGTGAACCTCACCCGAACTTACGGTAAGCGTGATGCCATTGAGAATTTGCGTGCCGCCGACCGCAACGTGCAGGTCACGAATCTGAAGTGTGGTCATTGTTAATCGCCTACCGTGATAACGACGTTGCCATCGACAACCTTGGCGGCGTATACGGGCACTGGCGCGGTTGCCGGTAATGTGCTCGGCTTGCCGGTGACGAGACTGAAGGCGCTGCCGTGCTTGGCGCACTCGAGTTCTTTGCTCTTGCGCAAGACCTCGCCCTCGCTTAGCGAGACCTCGGCATGGCTGCAGCGGTCTCCGATCGCGTAGACGGCGTCGTCGATTCGCACCACAGCGATCGCGCGGTCGCCGATCACGAATCGCTGCACGCTTCCGCTGGCAATATCGCCAAGGGCGCAAACGATGTGTTCGGCGCTCATGACCTGCCACCTAGCTTTTCGCTCACTCGGTTGCGCAGGTTCTCGACCAGCGGCGTTACCGGCAAGCGGCTGATGACCTCGCCGAAGAAACCGAGCACGACCAGGCGCTCGGCGATCTCTGGCTCGATTCCGCGACTTTCTAAGTAGAAGCGCTGCTCTTCGTCGATTGGCCCGACGGTGCTGGCGTGGCTGCACTTGACGTCGTTCGTTTCGATCTCGAGGTTTGGAACGCTCTCGGCCCACGCGCCATGGCTGAGCGTGAGGTTGCGGTTGGTCTGAAAGGCCTGCGAACCGACCGCGTCCTTGCCGATCTTGATCAAGCCCGTGTACACGCTCTTGGCCGTGTCTTTAACCGCGCCCTTAAACAACAAGTCGCTGTGAGTGCGCGGGGCCTCGTGTACCTGCAACGTGCGAAAGTCGTGCATCTGCGTGCCGTCGGCAAAGTACAAGGCGGTCTGCTGCGCGCTCGCGCCCTGCCCGACGAGCCGCACCTCGGCGCGCATTCGCGCGTAGTCGCCGCCCAGGGCCACAGTGAACAGGCGCACGTTGCTGTCGCGCTCGCCGACGGCGACTTGGTTGCCAATTTGCCACGTGTCTTTGCCTAGTTCATTGATCGCCAAGTAGGTCACGCGCGCCGACTGCGCCGCGCGCACCTCGACAACTGGAACGACGAGCGACTGCACACCATCGTCAGAGACAAAACGCTCGACGACGGTGATCTCGCTGTTTTCGGCCGCATCGATGACGAGTCGCGGGAAGGCGACGATGCCAGGCTCGGCGATCGTGTGCGTGATCACGACGGTTTTGGCGTGCACCTTGCCCCTGCCGACCTGCAACGCCACGACAGCTGGCGCCTCAGTATTCATTTGAGCGAAGACGTCTGGCGCGGTGGCGATCGCAATGCCGACCAACGAGGTCGCCGCATCGCCCTGCAGAGCAATGTCGTCGGCGCCTTCGATCGTGGTCGCCACGGCGCCGGCGCGATACTTCGACATCTCGAGTTCGTTGATGCGGCTGTACCGCCAGATCTCTTCTTCGGTGCTCGGCAGTGCAAGCGTCGTAGTCATCGCGCCGCTACTTCTTTTTTTTCTTTTTGTCGCGGAACTTCTTTTTGCCTTTGCGCTTGTCGTTCAGATCGGCCAAGACATCGCCCATCGCTGCGTTGACGATCGCCTCGGCCTCGTCCAGAATCGCCGCGGCCGTGCCGTCGTCGAGGCTCGCCGGCGCAACCGGCGTCGCCGGAGTAACGAGCGAACCGTGCGCCCACGCCACGTCGATAGTTCGTCGCTCGAACTTGGCGCAATCGTCCGGGCAGCGCCACGGCGCGTCAGGCGCCAAGTCGAGGTTGCACTTGCGCACGGTGTCGCCGCCCGCATACGAGCGGCTCTCAAAATGCATGCACTCGGTTCTCATCGTCATCGAATTTGTTACCAGAACTAGCCGACCGAACTAGTCGACCGAACTAGCCGACCGACCCTTCCATCTGCAATTCGATCAGGCGGCTCCACTCGACGGCGTACTCCATCGGCAATGTGCGCGTGACCGGCTCGATGAAACCGTTGACGACCATGCCCATTGCCTGCTCCTGAGTGAGCCCGCGGCTCATCAGATAGAACAACTGCTCGTCGGCGATTTTCGAAACCGTGGCTTCGTGACCGACCTGCGCGCTGCGCTCGCCGACCTCCATATACGGGAAGGTGCGGCTCTCTGATT
>JBKJMC010000148.1:0-8761 GCA_046596615.1 Ilumatobacteraceae bacterium
GGCGGCCGCAGGCGACTAACAATTCCGCCCGCAATGGGCTACGGCGCACAAGGCGCAGGCGGTGTAATTAAGGGCGGCGAAACACTTGTATTCGTGGTCGATTTACTTAATGTTTACTAGTCGCACTATTAAAACACATAAGACGTATAGGCGCTTTAAATCAAATTTGCTGTAGGCTCATTCCGCAGAACAATACGTTTGACAATTCTGTTTTACGTACAAAGAACTGGTGTGTAATGAGAATATTGGTAATCGGAGCAGGCGGAGTAGGTGCCAGTATGGCGTCTATTGCCGAGACCCGGTCGTTCTTCGCGACATTTGTGCTTGCCGATATCTCGCTGTCGCGTGCCCAAGACGCGATTGCCTCGTTAGATAATACGAACAAGTTTGTTGCTGCTCAGGTCGATGCTCGCGACGAAGCAGCGATCGGCGCTTTGATCGCCGAACACAAGATCGACATTGTTGTCAACGCCTGCGACCCACGCCTCAACGAGCCTATTTTTAACGCCACTTTCGCGTCGCACTGCAACTACATAGATATGGCAATGAATCTTTCAGAGCCGCATCACGACAACCCTTACGAAGAGGTCGGAGTGCCGCTCGGTAAGAGTCAATTGGCGGCCGACGAAAGCTGGCGCGAGCGCGGTTTGCTGGCGCTCGTCGGCATGGGGGTTGAGCCTGGCCTCAGCGATGTCTTTGCCAGATACGCCGCCGACAACCTGTTCGACTCGATCGACGAAATTGGCGTGCGCGATGGATCGAATCTGTCAATAGATGGACTTGACTTCGCTCCTACGTTTTCTATTTGGACGACTATCGAAGAGTGCTTGAATCCGCCGATCGTATGGGAGGCCGAACGCGGCCTGTACACAACAGATTGCTTCAGCGAGCCAGAGGTGTTTCACTTTCCGGCAGGCATTGGCCCGTTCGAATGCGTCAACGTAGAACACGAAGAGGTGCTCTTGATCCCGCGCGAAATTGATTGCAAGCGCGTCACATTTAAGTACAGCCTCGGCGCAGAGTTCATCGACTGGCTCAAGACATTTGCGTATCTTGGCCTCGACAGCAAAGAGCGAATTCGAGTCGGCGACGTTTCGGTGTCGCCTCGCGACGTGCTCGCCGCGGTGTTGCCAAATCCAGCAAAACTCGGGCACCTGATGCACGGCAAAACATGCGCGGGAACGTGGGTACGCGGCACCTACGACGGCAAGCCGCGCGAGTTGTACCTGTATCACGTTGCAGACAACGAAACCACAATGCGTGACTGGGGATCGCAGGCCGTGCTCTGGCAAACTGCTATTTGTCCAGTCGTCGCACTTGAGTTATTGAGCAACGGCAGCTGGAAGGCGACTGGCGTGCGCGGCGCTGAAGCGTTTGACGCTGCGCCGTTTCTAAACTTGCTCGGAGAATACGGCGCGCACCACGGCATGGTCGAGATGGGTCCAGGCCTCTGGCCGAGCCCGAAGCCAACTGGTCAACCGGGCTGGGACAGACCGGTCAAGCGCGCCATTCGACTTGGATGACATTTCGGGTTCGGATCGGGTGGGGACTGGCGGTCAGCGCAATAGTGGTGACGACAACACTGATGTGGTCGGATGCGGCAATTTTATGGTGGTCGGACATCTTGTCGTTTTTTCTGAGAGTGAACGAGGATGCCACGACAGCGGTGATGAATCACCGCCAAAATGGTGACGCCGACCTCCACGCGCTGTTGTGGGGAATCACCTCGCTGTTCGCTCTTCGGGCCTGTGCTTCACGCTCGCTGCGGTGGCGGGCAATGGTGGGCCTCGGTGTGTGGTCGGTATTCGTGGAAATCTCCCAGCCATGGTTCACCGAGCTGAGGTCGCGTCAGGCTTCTGATCTCATCGGCAACGCGATCGGATTGATCGGTGTTTTTGTGATATTTGAGGCACTGTCGTACCGGCAGAGTCATAATTGACCTATGAGGACCAATATTGATACATCCCGATCGGAGGACGAACGCCAGACGTTGCTCGGTTTTTTGGCGTACTTTCGCGACGAACTTATCCGCCAGAGCAGCGGGCTTTCCGACGAGCAGGCACGCACTACATCGGTGCCACCGTCGGACCTCAATCTCATGGGGCTGATTCGACACATGGCCGAAGTTGAGCGGTATTGGTTTCGGCGAATCCTCGTGGGCGAGGATGTGAATTCAATTTGGTCCGATGAGGCACATCCAACAGGCGACACAGACGGTGATATTCATGCGGCCCAATCCGACACATCAAGTGAGTCGATCGCTCAACTTCGCTCTGAGATTGGCATCGCCGATGCGAATCTCGCCAAATTCAAACTCGATGGCATGGCTGCCCGCGCGTCGCGCCCGGAAACCGGAATTCCGAATGTTCGCTGGATCGTCGTGCATATGATCGAGGAGTACGCGCGTCACTGTGGTCACGCCGACCTCATTCGCGAATGCATCGATGGCACTAAGGGCGACTAGCGAGTCGCGCGATTAGTTTCCGAGTTGCCCGCATTGGTAGTGGCGTCGGCAAAGCAACTCGTAGCGAATCTCGTCACCAAATAACGGCTCATTCATTGTCTTGTCGGTGTCACCGACGACAACCGTCTCGCCTTCGTAGACGACGTGACCGTTGACTAGTCGGGCGTTATTGGTGGCACGTTGACCGCACCAGCAGCGAGCCTCGACTTGCATCTCGATGCGTTGATCCGCGATCTCCAGCATCCGCTTGGTGCCTTCAAACAGCAATCCTTTGAAGTCAGTGATTAGGCCGAACGCGAATACGTCGATATTGAGTTCGTCAACGACTTGCGCCAACTGATCGCATTGCTCGACGGTGCAGAACTGGGCCTCGTCGCAAACGACGAATTGCAGAGGCAAGTTCGCCCTCGCCAACTCAAACAAGTTGAGACCCGGTTTCATTTCGATGGCGGGGGCGGAAACGCCGAGCCTGCTTGTAACCTGCGAACCGTCGCGGTCGAGTTTGGTTAGAAGCAACCCGGGCACGCCGCGCGACGACATGTTGTGGTGAATCTGCAGCGCGAGCGTGCTCTTACCCGAGCCCATGGTGCCGAAACTAAAACGAAGTGTTGCCATTACGACAATTAACGGTAGCCCGCCGTACCGTGTCGCGACTCAGTCGTCTAGAGTGGCGCCAGGATACGAAATGACACCTGCAGAACTCGCCAAGTACATCGATCACACTCTGCTCGCACCCGAGGCAACGCGAGACGATGTCAAGAGACTGTGCGCCGAGGCCAACTCTTTGGGGGTGGCGGCGATTTGCGTCTCGCCGTCGATGCTGCCGCTCACGGATATCTCTTTGGATCGAGAGATCGCGGTTGCCAGCGTCGTCGGGTTTCCGTCCGGCGCCCATCACATTTTCGTCAAGGCCGCCGAGGCCCAACAGGCGTTTGAGCACGGAGCCGATGAGATCGATATGGTTATCAACCTCGCCAATGTCAAGGCCTCCGACTGGGTCAGCGTTCGTGCCGATGTCGCCGCGGTGCGTGCGGTGCTGCCAACGCAACTGACTTTAAAGGTGATTATCGAATCGGCCGCGCTATCGAACGATGAAATTATTCGCTGTTGTCAGATCGCAGTTGACGCCGGAGCACAGTTCGTCAAAACATCTACTGGGTTTCACAAGTCCGGCGGTGCCACGCCCGAGGCTGTCGCGTTGATGCGCCAAACCGTGGGATCAGAAGTCGGCGTAAAGGCAAGCGGCGGCATTCGCACCCACGCCGACGCGATGCGGATGATCGATGCCGGAGCCAACCGTATCGGCGCGTCGGCGAGCGCCGCGATTATTGCCGGGGCCGGTGACCAGGGCCAGTGACCAGGGCTACCTAACCCGCGAAGCTGCGCATTGGCAACGAGTCTCGCTGCAACCAATTATCGGATGGGTAATTAGCCGTGCCGTCAATTGTGTGCACAGTGTAGGCGTGGCGAGGTTTGTCGCTCAGATTCGGACCAGACCGATGCGGCAACGAACCATTCAACAGCACCAGGGTGCCCCTCTCAGCCTCAAGCGGCACGAGCCCATCGCTGGGGTATGGGGTCGGATCGAAAACTTCAGTGATGGTTGCAGTGCGCGATTCGTTTACTCGCGAGCGCGACTTGATGGGGATGCGGTGGCCACCCGGGAGTGCCCACATGCAACCGTTCTCGGTTGTCGCATCGTCAATCGCGACCCAGAAGCCGACCACACTTTGCGGCTCTGTCCATAAAAACGTATGGTCGATGTGGCTGTTCACCTCGCCGCCGATGCGCGGTTGCTTGAAGATGTACATCGATTGCAGGAGTAATGGTGACTCGATGCCAATATCTGACGCGACCGCGGCCATTTCTGAGGTGCGACTGAAGCGATCAAACACGGGGTCCAGGTCATGCATGGCGTGCCCAAGTTTGTTGAGGCAAAGGTGGGCGGCGTCCCGCAGTTTGCCGTCTTGGTCAAACGCGTCTTTTTCGAAGAAACATCGGATCTTGTCGCCGCTCGCGAGAAAGTATTCGTCTGCGGCATGTTGTGCGTTGGCGTCGGCGGTAAAAATCGTCGCTTGTTCTGGCGACGGCACATATTGCTCGGCCAGTTCGAGGGCGCGCTGGCGCAATTCGAGGCAACTGTTGGAGCTAACAAAGCCCGGCAGAACCAAAAACCCATTGTCGTCAAACGACCTGACCTGATCTGGCGACAATAGTGACACCGCCGTCACGCTTCTCTCGAGTAAGACGGGTTTTCAAACACCGAGTATTCGGGAAACGCGAACGGAATCAATTCTTGCAGCCGACGCGGCTGGCCCTCAACTTCGACCAGCAACTCTGCGCCGCCGTGTTCCCACAAGAGCTGGCGACAGCGCCCGCAGGGAGTTGCTGGCTGGTCATTGCCAACGCAACAAATCGCGACGATGCGCCCGCCGCCGCCCATGTGCAATGCGCCAAGCACGGCGCACTCCGCGCACAGCGTCAAGCCGTACGAGGCATTCTCGACATTGCATCCGCTGACTATGCGCCCGTCGTCGATCAGAGCGGCTGCGCCAACGCGAAACTTCGAATACGGAACATAGGCGTGGGCCTGCGCACCCTTCGCTTCTGACCGCAGTGCGGGCCAGTCAATTTGTATTTGAGTCGTCGTCATAGATCAATCTTAGTTCTGAATTTTGCGGCAATTCATTTCGCAGAATCAATTGCGCCAAGAATGTCACGTAATAGGGCGCCGACCCTGCCTGCGGCCGCCTGGCCCACTCGGATTACCTCCTCGCCGGACAGCGGCTCGGGGTTAATACCTGCAGCGAGGTTCGTCGCCAGCGAGAGTGCCAACACCTCCATGCCAAGGTGGCGCGCGGCGATCGCTTCGAGAACGGTCGACATTCCAACCATGTCGGCGCCCCAAGATTTGGCGGCGCGAATCTCGGCCGGAGTTTCGTAATGTGGCCCGTGAAAACCGAGGTACACAGCCTCGTTGATTGTTGGTTGCACGAGACGGGTAATGGCGCGCAGTCGCGGGCTGTAAGCATCTGTGAGATCGACGAAACGTCCTGCGAACGGCGCGGGCGGGTTAGTGCCGGTTAGCGGCGAATGCCCCGTCAAGTTGATGTGATCCTTGATCACTACGGCGTCGCCAATTGACCAACCCGTGTGCAGGCATCCGGCGCCATTGGTGAGCACGACTGTTCGACACCCCGCCAAGTACGCCGCGCGAACGCCGTGCACGACCGCGCCGACTCCGCGACCTTCGTAAAGGTGCGTTCGGCCCGTGAGCAGAAGAACTCGGCTGTTACCGATCTTGACCGATTTGATTGCCCCGCCGTGGCCGAGCGCCGAAGGAGCAACGAAACCGGGTATCTCTGCCACCGCAAGTTGCGGTCCGTCGCCCAGCACAGTAGTGGCATCTGCCCATCCCGATCCGAGCACGACGGCAATATCGTGATGATCGCCGAACTCGCTGCGAATTTTGTCGGCGGCGCTCTGGGCAAGCGCAAAGGCCTCGGGGATCGAAGTGCTCATATCGTAAGGCTACGTGCAGTCGCGGAAACTTAATTAGGTCAAACGCCTTAAGATTTGTAGCGCCGCCTGCTCGATGCAATGCAACGGCCGGGCAAAAGCCTGTTGCTCGCCGAACAAGTCAATGAGACTGACAGAGTTGACACGCGTTCGCACCTCTTCGTGAATGTCTCCGCAAATTGCCACGACGGGTTTGTCTAATCCGGTGGCGATTTCGACGACTCCGCCAATGACTTTGCCGTCGAAACTCTCCGAATCCATGTAACCTTCGCCGGTTATCACCATATCTGCCGACTTTATTTGTTCGTACAAGCCGACCTCGTCGGCGACGATGTTGAAGCCCGGCACGAGCGATGCTCCGATGGCGGCGAGGCCGCCAGCTAGACCACCCGCCGCGCCTGAACCTTCAATCAAATGCACGTCGACGCCGTATTCCGAGAGGTAAGAACTGCGCAGGCTTTCGAGTCGTGCGGTTAGAAATTCGATCTGCTTTAGGCTGGCGCCCTTTTGTTTGCCAAAGAGTTTTGCCGCGTCAGTGAACTGCGAGCGCACGTCGCAGGCGACTAAAAATTCTACCGCCCGAAGTCGTGCCGCCGAACCTATTGCGCGTAAGGCGCCGAGGCCGCCGTCGACGGTGGCGGACCCGCCCACGCAAACGATAATTTTTTGTGCGCCCATGTTCAGCGCCGCGTCGATTAGCTCGCCTGTGCCGATGGTGGATGCGGCCATTACGTCATTGTTGGCGCTACCGCCGACTAACGCCAGGCCGGATGCGCGGGACATTTCGATTACGGCGACATCGCGACTAAAACGCCACTGCGCTTGAACTGGTGCACCGAGCGGGTTTGTTACGCGAGTCGTGCGGTTTGGCCCGCCGAGAACTTCAAGTGTTCCCTCGCCACCGTCGGCGATCGGTTGCTCGATGCATTCGTGGCCTGTTTCCCAGCAAGCGTGTCCGATTGCGGCGGCAACCTCCTTCGCGGATGCGGTGCCTCGAAATTTGTCGACAGCGGCGAGGACACGCATGACCTTCAGGCTAGGTTGCCAAGTAACATGATTACCAATGTTCCTACGCGGTCGTCTGCAATGGTCGCTGCTAGCGATCTGCGTCTCCAGCGGAGTGATCGCGCTGGTTATCGCCCGTAGCGACTCGCAGTCGGCGCAAGTTTCCGTCGAGTCGACTACGACTTCGACCATCCCGCCAACGACTACCACGGTCTTCGTCGAGCCAATTCGCTACACGGTCAAATCGGGCGACTCGTTGTTCGCAATCGCCAAGTTGAACAACCTTGACATGGCACTGCTGATGCAACTCAACGGCATCACCAACCCCGATCACGTTGAGGCCGGTCAGGTATTGATATTTCCGACCGCATCCGGGTTTGTGCCTGTCGCCCCGTCGACGACGATGGCGCCCTAACATCGAAATAAGGAAGTTAAATAGTTGCCTGACGGCGGGCGCTGGCTATCTCTGCAATCTCGCGCATGATTCGCGCGATGTCGAAATCTTTCGGCGTGTAGACCGCAGCAATGCCAATTTTGCGCAGAAAATCCCTGTCATCTTCGGGGATGATTCCGCCGACAATCACTGGCGCTTCCACTCCAACATCTTTGAGCCGCGCAAGCACATCGGGAATAAGCACAAGGTGTGAACCCGAAAGAATTGACAGACCAATTACATCCGGGTCTTCGTCTCGTGCCGATGCCGCGATTTGCTCCGGCGTCAAGCGGATTCCGCTATAGACGACCTCCATCCCAGAGTCGCGAGCGGCGACAGCGATTTGTTCGGCGCCGCTCGAGTGGCCGTCGAGGCCGGGCTTGGCGACTAAAAGTTTCGGTGGGCCACCAGGAATTGTGCGCACGAACGCCGCAACGTCAGCCAATTCGATGAGCCTTCGTCCTGCGGCCGCGCCAACGCCGGTTGGCGCTCGGTACTCGCCGAACTCCTGGCGCAACGCCTCGCTCCATTCGCCGGTTGTGCCGCCGGCATTGGCCAACACGATCGAGGCATCCATTAGATTGCTGCCGTCGCGCGCGGCCTGGCGCAATTCTGCTAGCGCGGCCTCGACTTGTTGTCGCGAACGATTTGAGCGCCAAATTGCCAGATCGCTGACCATCTGATGCTCAATTGCCTGATCGACCTTGAGGATATTGTCGTTGCCGCCTAGCGGCGAGTCGCTCTTTTCTGTGAACATATTTACGCCTACAACGATTTGCCCTCCAGATTCGATGCGTCTGGTGCGCTCGGCCATCGACGAGACGAGCTTGCCTTTTAGTTCGTCGACATTGTCGAACGCGCCGCCCCGATCGATGATCTCATTTAGTTCTGCCCACGCGCTATCGCAGAGTTGAGTGGTCAACTCTTCGATCACGCGCGAGCCGTCGAAAATATCGTCGTACTCCAAAATGTCAGATTCGAAAGCGAGTACCTGCTGCATCCTTAGACTCCATTGCTGATCCCACGGTCGCGGAAGACCGAGCGCCTCATTCCACGCCGGAAGCTGAATACTGCGAGCCCGCGCCGACTTAGAAAGAGTCACGGCCAACATTTCGAGCACGATGCGCTGCACGTTGTTTTCGGGCTGAGCCTCGGTCAGGCCGAGAGAATTAACCTGCACACCATATCGAAAGCGCCGGGCCTTGGGGTCTGTGATTCCGTACCGCTCGCTGCCAATGCGATCCCAGAGTCTGGTGAAGGCGCGCATTTTGCACAGCTCTTCGACGAACCGAATGCCAGAATTGACGAAAAACGAAATCGAAGCAAATACTTGGGCAAAC
>JBKJMC010000235.1:0-2857 GCA_046596615.1 Ilumatobacteraceae bacterium
CCTTGAAGACCCAGGTTCCGATCATCCCTGTGGGTATCGGCGGATCGCAGGGGGTGATGCCGAGTGGGTCGGCCAAGATTCGTCGCCTGCGGTGCGCCGCAGTTGTCGGAACACCGATTTATCCTGCTACAACAAGTGGATCGCGCGCACCGCGAGGCGACGTTCGCGACCTTACCGAGCGGCTTAGCGCCGCGTTACAAATCTTGCTTACTGAGGCGCTGACGATATCGCGGCAAAAGAAACCTGGCGAAAAAGCTATAGGCGGTTGAGATAAGCGGTCAATGCAGCGGCCATCATCGGAAGGTCTAGCACTCCGCAAACTTCGCGAATCGAGTGCATTGAGAGTTGCGATACACCGACATCAATGGTGTCGATGCCCAACCGGGTGGCAGTTATCGGGCCGATAGTCGTACCGCAGGCGATGTTATTGCGCGAGACAAAAGATTGTGTTGAGACTTTTGCGGCGGCGCACGCCGATGCAAACGGCGCAATTGATGTCGCGCTGGTCGCATAGCGTTGATTGCTGTTGCTCTTAACTACGGGGCCGGCATTAATGATTGGGGAGTGCCGCGCGTCGTGGCGCTCGGGGTAGTTGGGGTGCACCGCGTGGGCGTTGTCGGCCGACACGCAGTGGCTGCGGCTGAGGCAATCGAGAAACTGGGCACGGTCGAGCCCCTGAGCAATTGCCAATTGCTCGAGCGTATGTTCGAGCAGTGGCCCGGCAGCACCAGTCGCGCTTTGCGAGCCGACCTCTTCGTGATCGAACAGAATAACGACGCTGGCGTAATCGGAGCTCGGATTTCTACCAACAGAAACCAATGCTTCGACGGCGGCCCAGCAGGAAACCTGATTGTCGAGACGCGCACTCGCGAGCATCGAATTGTCGAGGCCGATGATCGCGCTGCGGGTGACATCGAACAACTGGGCGTCAATGGCGCTGATTTCGTCGGCTGGGACACCGCACTGGAGGGACACCCACGATGCAAAACTGTCACCCGGCGCAGTCGCCCACACGGGCGTCAGGTGCTGTTGCTTGTCAAGAGTAAGTCCGCGCTCATTCACATCTCGATCCAGATGAATTGCCAGTTGCGATATGCGCGCCAGTGCCTTACGGGAGGTGAAGAGAATGGTCTCGCCACCGCGAAGCACTACATGACCGGCAACACCAAGGTCGCGGTCGAGCCACGAGTTCAGCAGCGGCCCGCCGTAGATCTCAACGCCGAGCTGCCGCCAATTGTTGGTGGCGATGTCAGGATTTGGCTGGATTCGCAGTCCGGGCGAGTCGCTGTGGGCCCCGACAATGCGAACACCGCGTCGCAGGCTCAGCGGAGGCACGTTCCAGGCAACAATTGCCCCGCCGCGTCGAACAAAACCCTTCTGCGACGCGCCAGCACTTTGCGCACCTAAGAAACCGTAGGCCGCCAATTTTTTACCGAGGTAGTCGCTGACGTGATGCGCCGTTGGACAGTTGTCTAACTGGTCTTGCAACGACGAGATGTCAATTGCCGATGTAACCATCCGTATGGTCTAACTCAGGATCCAGTAGGTAGAGAAATCGTGACTTCACGGCCAAAGAACGTGCACCGGGTATTGATACTTGTACCCGCCTTGGACTGCGCCTTGACGCCGTTTACACAGGCAGATAGTGATTCTCTCTGCCCGAAAGCGATTACACCGATGCCCACCACAATGATGATCAATAGCAGCTTGCTGATCATCGATTTGACGAACTTAAGGACCAGTAGCAATGCGACAAACGAAGCACCGACGACACCGAGGGAGGCATTCTTGGCGGTTTCGGCGTCCAGCGAAAACAACATGGATCAATTTTGCCAGCAAAGATGTTGTACCTTGTGGATGGTGAGTAACCCAGTAAATCTTTCAGGCGTCGGGCCACCCGATCATGAATTGCCGCAAGTTGATTCGCAGTGGGCAATCGATCTCGCCGCTGCCGTCGATAGATCCGAAGGCGACAGGCGCGATGCGCTGCGTGGCGTTGTTGCTAAGTACCCAACCTATTTGCAGGCGTGGGCCGAACTCGGAGATTGCAGCGCCGAGACAATCGACAAGTACATGGCCTACAGGGTCGGTTACCACCGCGGGCTCGACGCATTGCGCGCCAGCGGCTGGCGTGGTTCCGGATATGTGCGCTGGTCAAAACCTACGAATACCGGATTCTTGCGCTGCCTGCGCGGGCTCGGGGAGATGGCCACATTGATCGGCGAAACTAGCGAGGCCCAGCGTTGCGAACAATTTTTGAAGCAACTTGACCCCAACGGTTTGCAATAATCTTGCGGGTTGCTGGGGTTGTCCTAGTCGGGGGCAAGAGCACAAGGTTCGGCAGCGAAAAGGCGTTGTATTTAGTAAAGGGCGTAGCGATGGGACGGATCGTGGCTAACGCGATGTTGGAATCGGGCATCGAAGATGTTTATGCGCTTGGGGCAGATCAATCAACTGCATCGGCGCTCGGGCTGGCTCACATTCCCGATGGCTTTACCGACGAGGGGCCGCTCGGCGCAGTGATCACCGCTATGTCTACGATCGGTGGCGATCTGCTGTGCGTGATGCCGTGCGACGTGCCTGCGATTGTTAGTGACATCATTGTCGAACTCATAGAGGAAGCGTTGCTAGACGATTGCGATGTGGCCGTTTTGCTAACCGACAAGCCACACTGGCTCTGTAGCGCTTGGAAAGTCGCGAGATGTTTAGATATCTTGAGAGATCAATTCGATTCTGGTCAACGGGCGCTGCACCGCAGCCTCGACAGATTGAATGTCAACTACGTTCACGCGAATCCAGACGCGCTGATCAATGTCAACAGGGAGTCCGATATCGTTGATCTCTCATGAGCATCCAC
>JBKJMC010000277.1:0-2845 GCA_046596615.1 Ilumatobacteraceae bacterium
GCTGCGCCGTTACGGCCACCCACGCGGGCATTCCTGCTGGCATTCCCATTTCCGGGATCGCTGGCGACCAACAAGCCGCGCTTTTTGGCCAAGCGTGTTTTGACGTCGGCAGCGCCAAGAACACATACGGAACGGGCAGTTTCGTATTAATGAACATTGGCAAAAAATGTCCGCCGCCAACGCCGGGCATGCTCACTACCCTGGCCTGCGACCTTGGCGGCGTAAACGGCAAGGTCTCGCCGACCTACGCGCTCGAGGGCGCCATCTTCGTAACGGGTAGCGCGATTCAGTGGTTGCGCGATGGTCTCAACATCATCGACAACGCGGCCGAGATTGGACCGCTCGCCCAGAGCGTCGCCGATTCTGGGGGTGTCGTGGTCGTGCCGGCCTTTACCGGACTCGGAAGCCCGTGGTGGGATCCGTACGCCCGCGGGACCATTTTAGGCATCACCCGCGGCACGACGCGCAGTCACATTGCGCGCGCCGTCATCGAGTCAATCGTGTTCCAAACCCGCGATGTAGTCGAGGCAATGTCACTCGCGTCTGGCATAAAGATCAAAGACCTTCGCGTCGACGGCGGCGCTGCGGTTATGGATTTCATGTTGCAATTACAGGCCGACCAACTCGGCGTAAGCGTGTTGCGACCAAGCGAACTTGAGACCACCGCGCTGGGCGCCGCCTATCTGGCCGGTCTGGCCGAGGGCGTGTGGCCGTCACTGAGCGCCGTGACTTCGGCGTGGAAACTCGATAGAGCCTTTGAGCCCATCGCCCAGCCAACCGGTTACGACCAGTGGTTGCGCGCGGTGGATCGCAGTCGTTAAAGCCTCGCGCCAATTTTTGGCGCCAGCACCTCTGCAATCATCACGGTCGGCATGTGGGTGTTGGCACGCGGTAACTCGGGCATGATCGAGGCATCGCACACCCACAATCGGCGAGTGCCAACTACCGCGCCGGACGAATCAACGACCGTTGAATCGTCGAGCGAGTCGCCCATTTTGCAGGTGCCGGAGGCGTGCAAATAGTTTCCGATATTTCTTCGCATCCATTCTTCAATCTCGACATTGCTCATTTCTGTAAGTTGCGAAGCCGGCGTTCCGCGATCATCGCAGAACACCTCTTGCGCCCTTCCCCGGACGGTTGCACTCATCGCAATACTAAGCAACAGATTTAAACCCGAGCGCAAACCGTTAACGTCGCGCTCGTCGCTGAGCATATTAAAGTCAATGATCGGGTTCATGTCAGTCGATGTGCTGCGCACCGTGCCGCGCGAGCGCACCTGCATCAGAGCCACACTCAGCCCTGACAACTCGCTAGTCGTGCTGACTCGATTCATCGGCACTATGTGTAAGTTGCCACTTTTGTCTTGCGTCGAGGCGCGCAACACCGTGCTCGAAAATATCCCGGTCGCACATATTTCGGAAGATGGACGCTCGTTAACCGCCAAAGTCAGCGCCAACGAGACATGGTCGCTCAGGTTGGCACCAATACCCGGCAACTGCACATTGCTGCGCTGCAGGATGCACGGGGATGACAATGCTCCGGCGCACAACACGACGCCGCGCGCGCCAATCTCGTCGCCGCTTGCCAGTCTCACGCCCACCGCACTCGAGCCATCGAAGAGAATCTTGTCGACTAACGAATCGGCGCGAATTTCGAGGTTGGCACGGGTGCGCGCAACCGTCAGGTAGGCATCGCTCACGCTGTGGCGCAATCCAGTCGCCGCGTCGATGTTCAGATGCGCGGCGCCGAAACCATCTAGCGCCGTGCGGCTGATATCGTCTCGCTGGCGTACTCCGAGTTCGTCGCAAGCATCGGCTAGAAGCAAGTCTGCGCAACCCCATCGCGCGCGAGGCAACTGATACATCGCGATCGGCAACGACTCGAATACAGGCTTGACCGAGTCCCACGACCAGCCGCTGCAACCATGGTCTTGCCACCACTTGTCGTAGTCGTGTGGGTGACCCCACATGCCGACCATCGCATTCACCGACGAACCGCCGCCCACGCCCCGACCCTGAGGGTAGAACGAGGCTCCCTGCTCCGGCGTTCGTGTGACCATCAAGTCGGCAAATGTTTTACCCGGCACCTCAAGCGCCCGCAAAAAATCGGCGCCTGCAGTGCGCGGGTCGCGCAGCTGTGGCGTGTCATCGGGGCCGCCGTCAAGTAGCAATACATCTATCGCCGAGTTCTCGCTGAGCCTCGCGGCCATTACAGCACCGGCCGAGCCGGCCCCGACGACAATTAGTGGTTGTTTTGACACGATCTCATCATGTCCTATTCGATGTTGGTCGCCTTGGATAATCCCTCGAGGTGGGCAAAGTCGTTGTAGCGCATTAACGCCCAATGCCCGGCGCGAATCTCGACGAACTCAGTCAGCGAGCAGTTTCTCGTGTGCACTTCAAACTTGCCAGTCGACGGCGTGCCAAGCAATTTGCGCAACAACGCGTCGACTACCCCGCCGTGGCAAGCGACGACAACAGTTTTGCCAGAGTGATTGCGCGCCACTGCATCGAACGACTTGCCAACTCTGGAATGAAATGCAGCGATAGTCTCGCCGCCAGGAAAGAATTCTGCATCAGGGTCACCACCCCAGTCCGGTCGGCCGTGGCGGCGCACGAACTCGACGTAAGTCAAGCCGTCGCACTCTGGGCCAGGATCGTGCTCGCCGAAACCAAGATCGACAATCACGGGCAGGTCGTCGAGCGATGGCCTGATAATCTCTGCCGTTTCGCGTGCCCTCGGGTAGCCGCTCGAATACAACTGATCGGCCTTAATTTCGCCGGTGGCAAAAAGCCTGTCGCGTAACTTCTGCGCTTGCAATACGCCCAGCTCAGACAAGCCCGTG
>JBKJMC010000077.1:0-3805 GCA_046596615.1 Ilumatobacteraceae bacterium
GGTCAACAAACACCCGCTCGCGAACCAGCGCCTGCAACGCCGTTTCTTCTGTCGCGTACCTCGTAGCGAGGCGCCGCAACGCCGAAGGCTCGTAGTGTCCGAAGTGATACACGCGCATGTTCTCAAAACCGCGAATGCTGCGTCGAGCACGAATAAACGCGACCACGTCGATCAGCGCCTGGCGCTCTTCTTCGGGAGTGTGGGCCCAAATCTCGTGATACTTAAACGTGCCGTCGCGTTCCTTCCAAGCAAAACCGTGCAGGTACTCGATCCCTTCGTCTCCGCGGTAGGGGTGCCCCTCAATGTCGTAAAACAGGTCGCCGGGGTTGGCCTCTGCGAGTAAATTGAAACCGCGATACTCGCGAATTGGAAGGATGAATTCCTTCTCGGGTATCGCCCCAGCGTCAGTCTCTCGGTTGAGGCGCGTCTGGTACTGCAACTGCGCCTGCCTGCGCAATCGAGTTAGGGTGTCTAGCTCAATGTCGGCAATTACCAAATAGTCTGGGCTCAAAGCCAACTGCTCAAGCGTCGTGATGCCACCTGCTACCAATTTCTCGCGGTGCCCGTTAGTCAGGCCAGCAACAAACGAGAGGTGGTCGCGTTCGCGCCACCAACGGTTGCAGTCCTTGCTCCAGTTGCAGACTGTGCACGCCTCAACCGGCACTGGCTCGGACGGCTCATCGAAATTGTTGAGCACAGCCTCTTGCAGCGTGGCCTTGACGTGCCGAAAGTATGCCGAAACCTCCGAAAGACGAATCGAAACCTTGCCGTCGACGCCTTCCTTCGGCGACCCAGTAACGACGTGAATGAACTCTGGCGCAACACCCTGCAAATTCGTCAGGTGCTCGGCGTACGAGCACAACTGCAAAACGGCGTTGACCTTGGCGATGCGTGCCAATTTCGTGTCTTCGGGTTCGAATGAATAGGCGCCAAGTTTTGAAGCCATTTCGGTCGCCACCAAGAAGTCGGCGCGCCCAACCCACCCGATGGTGCCGTCTTGATTGAAAAACGTCGGCTGATACAACGCGTTAGGCCCGTCGTAAAGTTTTTGCTTCGTCAGCTGAGCACGATCTTTGAGCGAGTCAAGCGAGTAGGGCGCGCTCATGTCGCGCTCGGCGTCGAGGTTGGTGATCGTGCGACCGATTGCCTCTAATTGCAAGCGCAAGGTTTCGAAGTACTTGCTTTCGTGCTCGCTTCCGTAACGCTGCAAAATCTCTGACAGTTCGTCCTCATTTTTCGAAGGCTTCGGCCCGCCGAATAGAGACTTGTAGTTCAGATACGAGAGATGGCTGCATGCGAGGTGATTCGCCAAATCGGTAGGGCTGAGCACCACATATGAATCTGATTTTTGCATCGCTTGGCAACTTAGCGCAGGGGTGTCCTATTGAAAGTCTCGGCCAGCTTTCAGGGCGCAGGCACACATCGCTCCAAAACCCAAAATTCAAGTTCGGAGCGTTCAAATGAGCACGTCCACACTCAATCATGTAAATATAGCGGATAAGCGATATCATAAATTTATGAGATCGAGCAATCTCCTTGTCGCGGCGCGAAAGCAATCCGGCCTGTCGCAAGTTGAGTTATCCCGTCGATCGGGCATCGCACAGTCCGTGATTAGCGCCTATGAACGCGGCCAACGCGAACCCGGCGCCGACGTGTTCATTCGCATCCTCGGTTTGCTCGGCATGAGTATCGCAATGCAACCTCGTCGCGCAACGAAAGTCGCATCCCTCCCAGATAGCCGCCTAGCGCGGCTCCTTATGCGTCACCGGAATGAGGTGATTGAAATTTCAAAGGAATGTGGCGCAAGAAATATCCGAGTATTTGGCAGCGTTGCTCGAGGAGATACAAAAGGTCGTAGTGACATAGATCTGCTCGTTGACTTGGATCAAAGAGTTGGTCTCATTGAAATGATCTCCTTAAGCCAGCAATTGAGTGATCTATTAGACGTCAAGGTCGATCTCACCCCGGCGAGTTCAGTAAAGGCAAGATTACGAGAGAGGATTTTGAGCGAAGCGGTGTCTCTGTGACGCGACGTGATGAAAACAGTCTCAATGACATACTTGACTCAATTGACGCAATCAAGGCATATCTCGAACGTGGAATTCTTAGTGATCTCATAATTTTCGATGCTGTTCGAGCCCGAATTATCGACATAGGAGAGGCAGTTCGAAATGTGAAGGAGTCACTTCTTGAGATTGAGCCCGAGATTCCTTGGCGCCAAATTCGAGACATGCGAAATCATTTAACCCATGCGTACTTCGATATCAACGAGAACGTCATCGCCGAAGTTGTAAATGTGCATCTTGATCCACTGAGACGCGCCGTGGTCAGACTGCTTACTGAAAATATTTAGAAAACTAAAATTGAGGATGCCGAGTTGGCGCCACCAGAAACGCCCGCACGTGAACCACGTCAAGCGTCTTAAGCATTCGCGCCGTAAACGGGCTCAGCCGCACTTCGATCATCTCATGCAGCTGCAATTCAATTGGCACGCCCCGCGTCATCGCGCTTAGGTCTAGCGCCTCGGTATCTGCCAGAGCCGAACCCATCGACAAGATGTTGGTCTTTTGCACAACAAAGTTTTCGGCCAACACAACCTCGTCGTGCATCAACCAACCGGCTGGCACGCGCACCAACCAACGCAACGTCAGGCGATGCAGTTGTGGCGCGACTCGCCACAGCAGCACGCCCGACAAAACGACACCGACTCCGCCCATAATCCAGCGTCCCGACGCCAACATTGGGGGAGTAAAACTGCACACTGTCACTAGCAACCCCCAGCCCAACAGCATCGGTAACAGCAATGGTGCGGGCACTTTCAGCAACCAGCGCTTCTCGTTGCCGTACGCGCCTGCCTGCACGTGCACTAATCCATAACTGGCATTGAAGATAACCATGCACGCCAGCACCGCGCACGTAGCGCTCGCCACCGATCCAATAGAGAAATCGGAGTCGGGCAGCCCCGCCAACAGCCGCAAAGTCACCACCGGCGCAACGCAACGAGCCACGGTGAGCGAAACGGGGCGGTGCACCCATAGCGCCACGGTGACCACAGCCCACAACAGCCATGACTCGGCAGTCAATGTATAGCGCAACGCATCAGAGTGCGTCGACATGTTGTCGACAAGGTTGTTCGGCAGCACTGCGGCAACGAGCCACAACACCCGCACTATCCATACCAATTGCGACATCACCTTTTCAATCACGACATGAGCCTACAAACCAAGGTGCTCACGCAGTGCATTACTCACATCGGTCATAAGTAGCGAGTCGAGAGATCCCAAATAGTTTCTAATTCGTAACTTCGAGATTGTTTGAACCTGTCCGCAGTAGATCGTGCCGCCGTGACCGTCGAGCACGCCACTGGGTAAATATGCGTCTTGTGGATATTTTCTGTTTGTCTTTTTGTGCGTGATCGACGCAATCGTGACCAATGAGCTTGAACGATTTGAAGCATTGCGCGAAATGATCACCGCTGGGCGAGTGCCGCCTTGCTCTGAACCACGAGGTACGCGAAGTTCTACAAAGTAAACTTCACCCCTCTTGGGGTAGGCGCTCACGGCCTGGGCCTGGTGTTTAGTCGAGCATTGAAACAGCTTCGAAGACAGCCTCAATTGCCAATTCGGCAAATTCGAGTGCCTCGGCGTCATGCGCAAGGTAACCCTCGATCAGCAACGCCTCGTCTGTTTCAGAAAGTTCTGCATCCACGGTTCCGACGATATCTGATGTATATCTAGAAAAGTGGTCTGCACCTGGCCGTGTGTACGGCAATGTTCTTGCTCGCGTCCTTTGTGGCACGCGCGAA
>JBKJMC010000114.1:0-4088 GCA_046596615.1 Ilumatobacteraceae bacterium
CGACGACAGGCTCGACTACAGGCTCGACAACTGTGGCCGGCGGCGGCGGAATAATGCCAGCCTGTTTAGGGGCGGCGGTCTTGCCTGCTTGGTTCGCAGACTTGATCGGTTTGGTTGGTCGCAACGGTCGCAACGGTCGCGGCGCGTGCGTACTTGGGCCGGGCGTAATGCCAAACAGCGAGGCGATTTGCGGCACGAGTGGGGCGAGTCGTGTCACCGTGGCGATCAGGGCCTCGCTCGGGTTCTCTGGTTTAATCGCTGGCTTAACGTGACCGCGAATCGGCGAAAACGCCACCGCTTCAAGAATCGCGATCCAACGCTCCGAACTGCTCTCGGCCGTCAGTGACATCGCGGCCGCGGCAGTCAATTGGGCGCCGAGATCGGCGGGGAAGGGCTGTCCCGCCTTTGGCGGCTCGCCAGACAACTTCAACGCGCGCACTACACGCGAAACTCCCAGTGCCGCGACAATGTCGCCACGCCACAAAATCTGTTCCTGCTCTTGGCGCTCCTTGAGCGCCACCTTTAACTGAGCGGCCAAAGCGCGAGTCGACTCGTCACGCACCACCATTGGGTCATCGGCGCCCACAACTACTGAACGCAAGTCGCGAAGGTCGAGATGAGCGATGTCTGACATCGCGGCTTCAGCACGGTCGAGCCACTCTGCGACGCGCAATTTCGGCAACAGGTTTTGCGCCATGGATATCAATCCATCTGCAGGAACGGGACTCTGGCCGGCGCTGCGAAGTTTGTCGTTCTGCTCTTTCACGGCATCGCGTACGGCCTTGATACCGCCGGCGAGGGCGCGCTGGGCGACCGCGCGCTGCTCTTCTGGCAAGGTCTCGAGAATCGCCGCACGATGGGTTTGCTTTGGCTTAAGTCGCTTAGCGGCGGGCCGTTTTGGCAACTCTGGTGGAGCCTTGAACATCGGTCGACGCGCTTTGCGCGGGGCATCCTTTGTGGCGGCGGTCGCGTCGGTCGCGCCTTCGGGGCGGGGGCGGCGAGGACGGCCCGGCGAGCCAGGCGTGCGCTCTGAGCTTGGTCGACGGGAATCTCGGCCAGGACCGGAGACATCTGGGCGAGCGCCGCCATCTGGGCGAGCGCCACGCTTATCGGATCGTGGACCGCGGCTGTCGGAACGTGGGCCGCGACTATCTTTTCGATCGCTCTTGGCGCGCTCAGAAAGTTTTTGAGTGACCGGCATAAAACCTTTGTCGTCGACGATCATCTCAAGCAAGTCGCGACGCTGAGTTTTTTCGCGGCCCGCTACGACGCTCAACACGCTGATGCCGTCGATGTCGAAATCGGCTTCGACTCTCAAAACGTCTCCGGTCTTGGATGCCGAAGGAAGAATTGATGCCGCGATTACGCCCTTCGGGGCTTTGGCCCCGGCTGCTCGCCATGTCCAAGTTCCGTCACTGCGGGAACTGGTCAATTCGATATCGATCCTTCTAGACATGGGGCTCTACGGTACAAGCAAATCGCGACTTTTCACCGGCAGAAACTACGGTTAGGTCATGCCTATTTATGCTCTCGGAGATCGCGTGCCAAATATCGACCCAACCGCTTTTGTTCACCCCGACGCTGTGATCATCGGATCAGTGACGATCGGTGCAGAGTCAACTATTTGGGCCGGCGCCGTACTGCGCGGTGATGACGGCGAGATTTTTATCGGCGCACGCACAAGTATTCAGGACAACACAGTGATTCACACCATGCCGTCGCAACCGACGCGCGTCGGCGACGATTGCGTTATCGGACACATCGTTCATCTGGAATCGTGCACGATCGAGTCTGGCGCGCAAGTTTCGAGCGGGGCGCTTGTGTTGCACCGAGTCGTTGTCGGCACTGGAGCGATTGTGGCGGCAAACGCCGTCGTACTTAACGACACGATCGTGCCGCCGGGCGCCTTGGCCGTCGGTACGCCGGCGGTAATCAAGGCGGGCAGAGCACGCCCCGACGAGATTAAGCACGGGGTCGATGTCTACGTCGCCAAGGGCAAATTTTTTCGCGAAAACCTGAGGCGCATTTCGACATGACGGATAGGCGATCAGGCCTCAACGATCTCTAGCAGGGGAGAGAGGTCGAGGCGCCCGAGCGACGGCAGGTGAGTGCGCGCAGCCTCTTTTCGAAACAAGCTGCACAGGTCTTCGCGAAAGAACCTGGCACCCTCACGAATTACATAGTTGAGAATGAAGAATCTATAAGCCTGCGGCAGGAACAAAATCTCGCTTTCGGTGAGCGGATTGACCGAGTGGTAGGCCTTGACGAATTCGATAAATCGCGGTTCGACGAGAGTGTGCGGCGAGTAACTGAACTGGGTGCGATCGCCAGTACGCGAAGAGACTCGGCTTAAAAAATAGAAGTCGAGAAGTCGCGAATCGATTCTGAACCAGTCGTAGTCCCAACGGCTGAACAGTTGAAAGTCGCCGCCGCTAGCGGCAACCGAGAAATTTCCGAGGTTCCAGTCGACCAAGATCGGAATCTTGGACCACTCGTCGTAATGCACTGCGTCTAGGTACTCGAGAAACTCGTGCGTGTTGCGCCAAAGCACTCCGATGTCCTCTGGTTCTAACGCGAAGTTGCGGGGGGCGAAGGCGCTGGTCAATTGATCTAGTAAGTGGATGGCGTCGCCCTTGACAGAATTTGACATTGGCGGCAACTTGGGGGCGACAGCTGCGCATGCCAGGTGAAACTCGGCGATTTCGCGGGCGAATGCGGCGACCTGATTGCTATCGAGAATTCGAGGCAGGGCATCGCGACGTTCGACATCGATATAGAAGGCGGCCCAGCATTTACCGTCGTACCAAGTGTACGGTCGACCGTCACGCGACAGCACCTGGGCTAGGAATCCGCGCCAACGAGTCGACTGCAATTGGTTGTGCAGGCGAAACAGGCGGTCGTGATCCTCGGCGAACAAAAAATACGAACCGTACGACGAGATTTTGGCCACGACATGCGAAGCGTCATTAAAGTGCACCCTAAAGACGCGGTTCGTCGAGACGTGTGCGCTGACTTCTTCAAGTCGTGCTATCTCGCGCTTATCGCCGAAGTCATTCCATGCTGCATGCACTACTCCCGCAGCATTTGCGGGAGTCTCAAACATTTAGAACTCGCGTGTTATTCGCCTGCCACGGCGCGTACGCCGATAGGAGCGATGAGGTGAAAGCCGGCGGCATGTCGTTCTTCCTCCGATTCGCCACCCCAAAAACCATACTCGTGGTTCTCTCGCGCGAAGGCGCGACAAGTGTCGAGGGCCTGACACTCAAGGCAAACAGTACGAGCCTTGGCCTCGCGTTGCAGACGGGCCTGGGGCCTTTCGGCGAGCGGTGGGAAGAAAATGTTCGTTAGGCCACTACACGCGGCGTCATTCATCCAAGTGTCATCGCTAATCAATCTGCGATTAAAAAAATCCACAACTGACATAAGTCCCCACATTCAAACGGCGCGCCAGCAGCGCGACGGTTTACGACAAGGTCAACAATAGCGAGAATTAACCGATCAGTCAATTAAGGCTTTCATCCCGGCCGCGAAGGCGTCGACATCGGCCGCCTCAATGTCCCACGCGGTCATCCAGCGAACCTGACGCAGGGCAGTATCCCAATCCCAGAAGAAAGACCACCGCTGCAACTCGGTTTTGACGGGGTCTGCGATGGTTGGGAAGAGGCTGTTGACTGCAGGAGGCAATACTAGGTTCAGCGACTTGATGGAGCAGGTCGCCTCAAACAATCTGGTCCCCGCGCTGTTGGAGCGAATGCCAAGATCAATGAACAAGTCGTCCGTCAACAGGGCCTCGTATTGCGCCGAAATAAATCGCATCTTGCTGTGCAGTTGCGTCACTTGCTTGCGGATGAAATCGGCGCGACCGCCGACCGTTGGATTCAAAAACACAACCGCTTCGCCGAAGACGGCGCCGGCCTTCGTGCCTCCAAAGGAAAGAACATCGACGCCGGCATCGATGGTGAAACTGCGCAACGCGGCAACTGTACCGCCGAGCGCGGCTGTGGCGTTGGCAATTCGCGCGCCGTCCATGTGCACGAGCATGCCCATCTCGTGGGCAGCATCACAAACTGCGCGCACCTCGATCGGCG
>JBKJMC010000146.1:0-11621 GCA_046596615.1 Ilumatobacteraceae bacterium
CTATCAGGTGCCAGTAGAAGTTCGTCCCCGTCGTGCCACGACTCTTGCAATTCGGTGGGTTGTAGAAAACGCCCGCAAGCGTCGCGAAAAGACCATGGCGGAGTGTCTCGCCAACGAAATCATGGATGCTTCCAACGGCTTGGGTGCGTCGATGAAGAAGCGCGATGATATGCAAAAGATGGCCGAATCGAACAAGGCCTTCGCCCACTACCGCTGGTAGTCGGCTCAGAAGTTTAAGAAAGACCCCCTCATGGCAAACCGTGCTTACCCTTTAGATCGTTATCGCAACATCGGCATAATGGCGCACATCGATGCTGGTAAGACAACCACCACCGAGCGTGTGCTCTATTACACCGGCAAGACGTACAAGATGGGCGAAGTGCACGAAGGCGCCGCGGTTATGGACCACATGGCCCAAGAGCAAGAGCGCGGTATCACTATTACTTCGGCTGCCACCACTGCGTTCTGGCGCGATCACCGCATCAACATCATTGACACGCCAGGCCACGTTGACTTCACAATCGAAGTAGAGCGCTCGTTGCGCGTGCTTGACGGCGCGGTCGCCGTGTTCGACTCTGTCGCGGGCGTTGAGCCACAGACCGAGACCGTGTGGCGCCAGGCCAACAAATACCGCGTTCCCCGCATGTGCTTCATCAACAAAATGGACCGCACGGGCGCCAACTTCTACCGCACGCTAGACATGATCAAGGAGCGTTTGGCCGCCGTGCCGGCCGTGTTGCAATTGCCATACGGCGCCGAGGCGGGCTTCAAGGGTCTGATCGACATCGTCAAGATGAAGGCAGTCGTGTGGGACGGCGACGAAAAGGATTCGAAATACAGCGACGCCGAGATCCCTGCCGACTACCTAGAAATTGCCCAGCAGTATCGCGCCGAATTGCTCGAACTCGTAGCCGGCGAAGACGAAGCGTTGATGGATAAGTTTCTCGCCACCAACGACTTGCCGGAAGACGAATTGCGCGCAGGTATCCGCAAGGGCACGCTCGCGTTTAGCTTCGTGCCAATTTTGTGTGGCTCGGCGTTTAAGAACAAGGGTGTACAACAAATGTTGGACGCCGTCGTCGACTACATGCCGTCCCCGCTCGACATTTTGCCAGCCAAGGGCACCAAGCCTGACAGCGAAGAGCCAATCACGCGCGCTGCCAACGAAGACGGCCCATTCGCTGCGCTGGCTTTCAAGATCGTCGCAGACCCATTCGGTCGACTCACTTACTTCCGCGTTTACTCGGGAACCATCAAAAAGGGCGACGAGGTCTACAACTCGGTTAAAGAAAAGCGCGAGCGCGTAGGCCGCTTATTGTTGATGCACGCCAACCAGCGCGAGGACATCGACTTTGCAATGGCGGGCGACATCGTGGCTGGCCTCGGCTTCAAGGATGTCACCACTGGTGACACGCTGTGCGACCGCAATGACCCGATCGTCCTCGAGCGCATGATCTTCCCCGAGCCTGTTATCCACGTCGCCATCGAGCCAAAGACGAAAGATGACCAAGACAGACTTGGCAAGGCGCTGAAGTCGTTGTCTGACGAAGACCCAACTTTTCGCGTGCGCACCGACGAAGAGACCGCTCAGACAGTTATTTCAGGAATGGGCGAGCTGCACCTCGAAATTCTGGTCGACCGAATGCAACGCGAGTTCGGCGTCGTCGCCACCGTCGGCAAGTCACAGGTTGCATACCGCGAGACGATCACCAAGAAGGTCGAAAAAGTTGAGTACCGCCACATCAAGCAGTCGGGTGGTTCGGGCCAGTTCGCCGTCGTCAGGGTTGACATCGAGCCAAGCGGCGCCGGCAATGGCTACCAGTTCGTCGATGAGATCACCGGCGGTCGCATTCCGCGCGAATACATCCAGCCGGTGAACCAGGGCATTCAGTCGGCCCTCGACAACGGCGTGCTCGCGGGATACCCGATGGTCGACATCAAGGTCACTCTCGTCGACGGCGCATACCACGACGTTGACTCCAGCGAAATGGCGTTCAAAATAGCCGGTCAGATGGTATTTCGTAAGGCCGCCCAGCTGGCCAAACCGATCATTCTCGAGCCAATCATGGCCGTTGAAGTAGTGACCCCAGAGGACTACATGGGCGACGTAATGGGCGACTTGTCAAGCCGCCGCGGCCGCATCGAAGGCATGGAGGCTAACGGAAACGCGCAAAACGTTCGGGCGCAGGTTCCGCTTTCCGAAATGTTCGGATACAGTACAGACCTGCGTTCACGTACTCAGGGACGTGCAACCTACACAATGCAATTCCATAGCTATCAGCAAGTGCCTGAAGTTATCGCCCAAGAAATAATCAAGCGAGTGCGTGGCGAGTAGCCACAACTACATTCTTTAAGGAAGAAACAGGAGCAGCCATGTCAAAGAAAAAATTCGAGCGCAATAAGCCCCACGTCAACATTGGCACCATGGGCCACATCGACCATGGCAAGACAACGCTGACTGCTGCGATCTCTAAGACATTGGCGGGCAAGGGTCTCGCCGAGTACACGCCATTCGATCAAATCGACAAGGCGCCAGAAGAGAAGGCTCGTGGTATCACTATCTCAATCGCTCACATTGAGTACGAGTCAGAGAAGCGCCACTACGCCCACGTCGACATGCCAGGTCACGCCGACTACATCAAGAACATGATCACCGGTGCCGCACAGGTAGACGGTGCAATCTTGGTAGTAGCAGCAACCGACGGCCCAATGCCACAGACGCGTGAACACGTGTTGTTGGCCCGCCAAGTCGGCGTGCCGTACATCGTGGTCGCCCTGAACAAGGCCGACATGGTTGACGACGAAGAGTTGCTTGAGTTGGTCGAAGTGGAAGTACGCGACCTGCTGAATGCATACGAGTTTCCTGGCGACACCGCACCAGTCGTGCGCGTCTCGGCATTGAAGGCACTTGAGGGCGACGAAGCAGCGCAAGAGCAGGTCATGAATTTGATCCGCGCCTGCGACGAGTCGATCCCAGAGCCAAAGCGTGAACTCGACAAGCCATTCCTCATGCCGATCGAAGACGTCTTCACGATCACTGGTCGTGGCACAGTCGTAACCGGCAAAATTGAGCAGGGCAAAGTGCACACCGGCGACACCATTGAAATCGTTGGTCTCCGCGACACACAGACCACAACATGCACAGGCGTTGAGATGTTCCGCAAGCTGCTCGACGAGGGCATGGCAGGCGACAACATCGGCGCGCTCTTGCGCGGTACCAAGAAGGAAGACGTAGAGCGTGGCCAGGTCCTTTGTGCCCCAGGTTCAATCACTCCGCACACCACCTTCGAAGATCAGGTGTACGTGTTGACAAAAGAAGAAGGCGGCCGTCACAAGCCATTCTTCAATAACTATCGTCCGCAGTTCTTCTTCCGCACCACAGACGTAACTGGCACCGTTGAGTTGCCAAAGGGCACCGAAATGGTTATGCCCGGTGACAACGTGGTCATGACAGTCGAACTCGGCAAGCCAATTGCCATGGATGAAGGTCTTCGTTTCGCCATTCGCGAAGGCGGTCGTACCGTCGGCGCCGGTCGCGTCGTAAAGATCCTCAAATAACTAGCTGATTGGTCTAATTACATGGCATCAAGCATTCGCATCCGTCTCAAGGCGTTCGACCACCGGATCATCGACGACTCTTCAAAAAAGATTGTCGAGACCGTTGCTCGCACCAACGCCACGGTGCGCGGCCCGATTCCATTACCAACAGACAAGCACCGCTACACGGTTATTCGTGGACCACACGTTGACAAAGACTCGCGTGAGCACTTCGAGATGCGCATTCATAAGCGCCTGATCGACATCATCGAGCCAAATGCGAAAACAATCGACAGCCTGCAGCGCATCGAGTTGCCTGCCGGCGTCGACATCGAAATCAAACTACAAAATAGTTAATTTCGGCTCTTCTACGGAGAGGTTCGACCTTCCAGTAGGGTTCGCAATACATGGTAAACCGAAAGGTTGCATTGTTGCGCGCGGATGCGTCGTTGAGCATTGGGGTCGGGCATGTCATGCGCTCAATCTCGTTGGGTGAGGCCTTAGTCGAAGAAGGTTTTCGAGTTGAGTTCGCTTCGTTCAACCTGGCTCAAGGACTTAAGGACATCGCCACCTCTTCTGGGCTTACGGTCGTCGAACTAGCTTGTGAACCGTGTGGTCGTCAAGATGCGGAATTTGTACTTGAACGCTCTGCAGACATCTCTGTCATCGACGGCTACGAATTTTCGCGTGAGTTTTTTGCCGTTCTCGAGTCGCGCTCGGTTAAGTTCGCGGTTATTGACGACAACGTCGAGACAAAGGCGCTCTCTCCGACCCTGGTGATCAATCAGAACCCTCACGCGGTCGCGCCAATGTATGGGCATATGGCCGGTAGTCCGATGTTGTTGCTTGGTTTGCGGTACGCCCTAGTTCGCGGCGACATACGCGAGTATGCGAAAGCAAATCAGCGTGTCAGTGACGGAAGTATTTTTGTGGCGATGGGTGGCAGCGACTTTCTAGGTCTCACCGCCCCGATCGCGCGAGAGCTAGCGAAATTGGGCAGAGTGGTGCGCTTGGCGGTTGGGCATACCAACCCGCGCCGCGACGAAGTGGAAGCAACTGCCGCCGAATTCGGCAACGTCGAGTTGATTGATCAGAGCCAATATGTAGCGAGTCTGGCGAAGGCCGACGTTGCGGTTTTGGCGGCAGGCTCATCGTTGTGGGAGGCCGCAGCACTTGGAGTGCCAACGCTGGCGCTCATGGTTGCCGAAAACCAAGTGGCTTCGACAGTCGCGGCCGCGACGCTCCACAATATTTTGACAGTTGATTGCATAGGCGCAAACGGCATTGAACCAGTAATTGGCAGGGTATTGCAACTGGTTACCGGCCTGCTTCTACCATTGCCAGTCGCAAAAATTGAATGGATTGACTGCGACGGCGCACGACGCACAGCAAGAACTTTTTTGGAGATTTTATGATTGTCTCCGTAGAACGTGTTTCAAATGCGGATAGGACGCTTCTTCTCGACTGGCGAAATTCTCCTGAAGTTTCTCGGTGGATGTACACGGACCACGTGATTTCAGTGAGCGAGCACGATCAGTGGTTTGATCGAATGCTCACAGATTCTTCGGTCGTTTATTGGAAAATTTTGACTGACGGACGCCCGATTGGAGCCGTATTTCTCACAGCTATCAATACCGATTCGAAGTCCTGTTCCTGGGGTATTTATCTTGCGGACCTAGAGGCCAGAGGTCGCGGAGTCGCGCAGGGCGCATGCCTGCTATCGCTTCAGTACGCGTTCCACGTACTCAAGCTCTCGGTCGTGCGCTGTGAAGCTATCAAAGAAAACATACGAGCGATTGCGCTCTATGAGAGCGTCGGCTATAGGCAGGTTGGAGCGGTGGTCGACGCCCTTATTCGAGGCGACGAGAATATTTCGATTGTTAAACTAGAAATTGATCATGTTTTGTGGAGTGATCATGAGTTAGGCGTGCGGGCAACAATCAGCGAGAAGGGATTGACAATTCGTGAATGATGTGGAAGATCGTTCTCGTGTGTATGTGATTGCTGAAATCTCGGGCAACCACCAAGGTGGCAAGGATCGTGCCATTGAACTTGTGCGCGCCGCCGCGCGGACGGGGGCCGATGCCGTCAAGTTTCAGCACTATTCGCCCGAGACGATTACCGTCCGATCAGAGCACCCTGATTTTCGCGTCAAGGGCGGAACCCTGTGGGACGGCCGCCAGTTAGCCGATCTTTATGCCGAAGCGATGACACCGTGGGAGTGGACGCAAGATCTTGTTGCCGAAGCGAACAAACTTGGCATTGACTGGTTGTCTAGCCCATTCGACCCATCCGCGGTTGATTTTCTCGAGCAGTTTGATATCCCGATGTACAAAATTGCGTCGTTTGAAATTGTTGACCTCCCACTAATTCGTTATGTCGCGTCCAAAGGCAGGCCGATAATTATCTCGACGGGGATGGCTACCGAGCGAGAAATCAGCGATGCCGTGAATGCCGCACAGGGCAGCGGGGCGCCGCGCATATCGCTGCTGCGGTGCAACTCTTCGTACCCTGCGCCTAGCAACGAAATGGATCTCGCCGCGATTCCGGCAATGATTGACCGCTGGAAGATTCCCGTCGGTCTTTCGGATCACACGATCGGATCTGTCGCCGTAATTGCTGCGGTAGCACTTGGGGCGACGATCATAGAAAAGCATCTAACACTGCGCCGCTCAGATGGCGGCCCAGACGGCGCATTTTCAACAGAGCCCGAAGAATTTAGCGCACTGGTACGCGACGTGAGAGAAGTCAAGTCATCGATTGGCGAAGTTCGTTACGGGCCAAGCCCGTCAGAGGTAAAGAGTGTTGCCTTTCGACGGTCGCTAAGGGCTGTCGCCGATATCAGATCGGGCGAGGTTATTTCCGGTGCCAACGTTCGCTCGGTGCGGCCTGCAGGCGGTCTCGTCCCAGACGATTTTTCAAGAATTGAGGGCAAGGTGGCCGCACGAAATATCTCAATCGGAGAGCCGATTACGGATGAATTGCTTAAATAGATTCGCGTTCGTGTAGAACGCATTGCATCAGCGCGACGTTTAGCCAACGGCCAAACTTGCGGCCAATCTCGCGCTCGATTCCGACAAGGCTGAACCCGCACGCCTCGTGAAGCGCGCGCGAGCCAGACCCCGAGGCCTCGATGCGCGCCATTACGACGTGAAACCCCGACTCCAGGGCTTCGTTGAGTAAGTACTCGAGAATTGCGCGCCCAATGCCCTGGCGCGCGTGGCTGCGCGAAACATAGACAGAGTCTTCGACGGAAGTGCTGTAAGCGGCTCGGTCGCGGTATTCGCTCAACGCGCCGAAGCCGACGACTAGGCCGTCGAGCGTCGCTACGACAACGGCAAATGCGCCACTGCGGGCCTTGATCCACTCGCGCTGAACCTCGAGCGTTCGTGTTACCAGGTCGAACGTCGAAGTTTCGTGCTCGACCTCGTGATTGTAAATATCGCGAAGGGCCGCGGCGTCGTCTGGCAGCGCTCGGCGGATTTTTAGGTCGTTCACCGATTGCGAACCTAGTGGTTCGGCGTCGTCGTGCGAGGCTCATTAGTCGGTCGCATGTTTAAGAACTGGCTAAGAACTAGGCCACAACTGGTCCAAAATCGTATTGTCCCGCTATAAATAGAGAGATGAGCGACGACACAAACTCTGTGAGTATGAGCGACAGCGAGCCGATCGAGCCGATCGAGCCGATCGAGCCGATTGAGCCGATCGTTGCCGCGGCTCATCCCGCGGCCGTTGGTTCGTATCCTCCGCCACCACCGCCACAAAGAGCAAGGAATAAAACACCGCTAGTCATTGCGATCGCGGTCGTAGCGGGTTTTCTCGGCGGCATTCTTGGGGTTGCTGCGAACAACACTTGGGATCTCAATCTGGGTTCGAGCACCGACTCAAACAATTCATTGAGCCCTATCAAAGTGAGCCAAGTCGGCGCCGACGACCCAAGCATCGGCCAAACTCAAGTAGCGCAGGTCATTAACGCAATAACCGACAGCGTCGTCACAATCTCTGCTGAGGTAACAGACTCGACCGGCATGGGCGAAGCGGTGGGAACCGGCGTCGTGATCACTAGCGACGGCGAAATCTTGACCAACGCCCATGTCGTCGCCGACGCGACCAAAGTGCGAGTGAGATTTGCCGGCGAGACAGAACCGCGCGACGCCGAGATTGTGGCGACGGATCCGGGCAACGACTTGGCGCTGATCAGAATTATGGCGACGGGCCTGAAGCCGGCGGTGTTCGCTCAACCCGGCAGCGTGCGAGTTGGTGACGCAGTTGTTGCAATTGGCTATGCGCTTGATCTCGATGGCGGGCCAACCGTTTCGACGGGCATAGTCTCGGCTCTCAAGCGCACGATCATCACCGAAAACGGGGCCCTCAACGGGTTGATCCAAACCGACGCCGCAATCTCATCAGGTAACTCGGGTGGTCCGCTCGTCAATATGCGCGGCGAGATTGTCGGCATAAACACCGCCGTGGCCCGCGGTGACGCATCTTCTGCAGCCACAAACATCGGGTTTTCAATCTCAGTCGACGAAGTCATCCCCGAGCTCGCGCAACTGCGCAAACTCGCCGGAGGCGGCGTTCGCGCAGAGGGCTTTTTGGGGGTCGGATTGGCCGAACGCCAAGACGGCGGACAGGGCGCGATCATTACCTCAGTTCAAGCAGATTCCCCCGCATCCCTTGCTGGCATTAAGGAAAATGACATTGTGCTGTCAGTTGATGGCGAGCCAATCGACGGCCAGGCCGCGTTTGTTGCCGCAATTCGCGACTCCGAGCCGGGTGCTACCGTCAAAATCGAAATCTTGAGGGGTACCCAGCGCCTCACGGTCGAAGCCACATTGGTTGTCCGCAAATTGGAGTAGCCGCCGTTGCTGGTTTGGCTTTCTTAGCCGATAGGGTAAGTCGCCCGTAACAAAGACGGATCTGGCGTTTGCTGGTGAAGTCCCGAGAAGCAATAAGACGTCACAATCGACGTCAAAACTGACGTCACAATTGACGTCTGCAAGCGCCCTGTCTCGACAGGGAACCTTGCAGCGAAAACGATTTTGGTGCTCCGCCGGCTAAGCCGCGCGGAGCATTTGCTTGATAACACACAATTCGAACTACCGAAAAAGAAGAGGGTCGCCTTATGGCACAGAGGGCAATTGTCGGCGAAAAGGTCGGCATGACACAGATTTGGGGTGATGACCAGCGCGTCATCCCCGTAACTGTGCTGCGCGTCGAGCCAGCTCGCGTGGTGCAAGTAAAGACAGGCGAACGCGACGGTTATGTGGCGCTGCAAGTTACTTACGGGCAGAAAGATGCCCGCAAACTGAACAAGCCAGAGGCTGGTCACTTTGCCAAGGCTGATGTTGTTGGCGGTCGTCGCGTTGTTGAGTTGCGACTCGATTCTGTAGATGGATTTCAAGTCGGCCAAGAAATTACTGTCGACACACTCGTCGCCGGTGAGCGCGTCGACGTTATTGCGGTCAGCCGCGGTAAGGGTTTTGCTGGCGGCATGAAGCGCCATAACTTTCGCGGTCAAGGCGCATCGCACGGTAACCACAAGCATCACCGCGCACCAGGATCGATCGGTTCATGTTCATTTCCTGGTCGCGTGTTCAAAGGTCTGCGCATGGCCGGTCACATGGGTCACCAGCAAACAACCACGCTCAATCTTGAAGTCGTGCAGAGCGATCTCGAGCGGGGGTTGCTATTGGTCAAGGGTTCGGTTCCTGGTCCAAACGGCGGCGTCGTAATCGTGCGCAATGCCGTTAAGGGGAAGAAGAGCTAATGGCCGCCAAAAAGAAAGCCGCCAAGAAGGCGCCGGCCAAGAAAGTCGCCGCCAAAAAGAAAGCCGCCAAGAAGGCGCCGGCTAAAAAGGCAGCCGTCAAAGTAACGGCCGCTAAGACTGGCTCGACCGCAAATCTTCCTGCCGAGTACTTCGGTATCGAGCCAAATGTTTCGGTGATGCACCAAGTGGTGACAGCACAACTCGCACACCGTCGTCGCGGCACACAGAGCACGAAGACTCGTGCAGAAGTTCGCGGTGGCGGTATCAAGCCGATTAGCCAAAAGGGTACGGGTAGCGCTCGTCAGGGTTCGATTCGCGCCCCACACTTCGTTGGTGGTGGTGTCGCTCTCGGGCCGAAGCCACGCAAGTATTCGCAGCGCACACCAAAGAAGATGATTTCGCTCGCGTTGCGCTCGGCATTGTCAGACCGAGCCGCCGACAACAAGGTAGTTGTAGTCGACGGCTTTTCGTTTGATACGCCGAGCACCAAGTCGGCCAATCAATTGCTCGACGATCTCGGTCTCGACGGCAAGATCATGGTGGTAATCGAGCACACCGACATGGTTAGCTCAAAGAGCTTTCGCAACCTTTCGCACGTGCAGGTCGTTACAACAAACGAACTGAACGCATACGACGTGTTGTGCAACGACTGGCTCGTCTTTACTGAGGCAAGTCTTCCTAAGAAAGTGGAGGCCGCAAAGTGAAAGACCCACGCGACATAATCTTGCGTCCGATCGTTTCCGAGAAGAGTTACTCGCTAATCGACAAGGGTACATATACATTTGAAGTGCACCCAGACGCCAGCAAGCCAGAAATCAGCGACGCCATTGAATCCATTTGGGGAGTCAAAGTGCGCCGAGTAAACACACTCAACCGTCGCGGCAAGGTGCGCATGACTCGCGGTACGAACCGCGTCGGTCAGCGTCCCAATACCAAACGGGCCATCGTCACCCTTGCGGCGGGCAATTCAATCCCGCTGTTTGAAAACTGATCGGGCTGAAAGAGAATCATCATGGGAATTCGCAAACGCAAGCCAACTAGCCCCGGCCGTCGCTTTCAGACGGTCTCTGACTTCGCCGAGATCACCAAGTCGACGCCGGAGCGCACGCTGCTCGCCAAGAAGACTTCGGCCGGCGGTCGCAACTCGTATGGTCGCATTACCTCGCGGCACCAGGGTGGCGGGCACAAGCAGCAATACCGGATTATCGACTTCAAGCGCAACACCGACACCTACGAAGCCAAGGTTGCCGCTATTGAATACGATCCAAACCGCACCTGCCGGATCGCGTTGTTGCATTACGAAGACGGCTCGAAGAGCTACATCCTCGCCCCGAAGGGCCTCGAAGTTGGCATGCGCGTAAGCAGCGGCCCGAAGGCAGATATTAAGGTCGGTAACGCTTTGCCACTGCGCTTCATGCCTGTCGGTACCGTGGTGCACAACATCGAATTGCGCCCTGGTCAAGGCGGCAAGGTCGCTCGTTCAGCAGGCATGGCCGTGCAGCTGGTCGCCAAAGAGGGCATCTACGCAACATTGCGAATGCCAAGCACCGAAATGCGCCGCGTGCCAATCGACTGTCGTGCAACGGTTGGCGAAGTCGGCAACGCCGAACACGAACTCATCAAGATCGGTAAAGCCGGTCGCAACCGTTGGAAGGGTGTTCGGCCTCAATCCCGCGGTGTTGTAATGAACCCAGTCGACCACCCTCACGGTGGAGGAGAAGGCAAGACTTCCGGTGGGCGCCATCCGGTGTCGCCATGGGGCAAGCCGGAGCGCCGTACACGTAACAAGAACAAGCCGTCGCAAGAACTCATCGTTCGTCGCCGCCGTTCCGGAAAGGGCCGAGTATAAATTATGTCGCGCAGTCTTAAAAAGGGTCCATTCGTTGATGATCACTTGCTCAAGAAGCTTGACGCCATGAACGAGAGTGGCGAACGCAAAGTGATCAAGACCTGGTCGCGACGTTCGACGATCATTCCCGACATGGTCGGCCACACTTTCGCCGTTCACGACGGTCGCAAGCATGTGCCCGTGTACGTAACAGAATCAATGGTCGGACACAAGCTCGGCGAGTTTTCGCCAACACGCATGTTCCGTTTCCATGCCAGCCAAGAAAAGGCCGCAGCAGCAGCGGAAAAGAAGTAAATCATGACCGGTCCAAAACTAAACGAAGCAACCAACAAAGTTGGCGTATCTAGTGGCACGCGCGCATCAGCAATGTATGTCCGCATGTCGGCATCCAAGGTGCGAGTTGTTCTGAATCTCATTCGTGGACTCGAAATCAAGGAGGCCGACGACATCTTGCGCTTCCTAGAG
>JBKJMC010000218.1:0-6133 GCA_046596615.1 Ilumatobacteraceae bacterium
CACCTGACCCCTGAATACGCCGTGTGGGTCACCAAACACAAACTCACAACGGTGGACGGCTGCGAAGCGCATCACATGGCCTCGCTCACTTCGTTCGAATGGACAATTGCCAACGTGCGTGGCACCGTGTTACACAAGGCAATCGAGTTGGCGATCAATTGGCGCGGCGAAATTGTCCCTAGCGATGTCGTTGACGAAGCGCTCGCCCAACTCGCCAATGACGAGCGCGGCAGCGCCGGCCCGTTCATCGACAAACTGCCCGCCGCCGAGCGCGCGTTATTGCGCGGCTCATCGATAGATCTATTCACGAAGTTTGACGAGTGCTTCCCGCCGCTTAAGGCCTCATGGCGCCCCGTGCTCGAGAGTTCGTCAAGATACGAGATGTTCGAGCGCAAGATCAACCTCTCGACTCGCGCCGACCTAACGCTCGGCGCGGTTGGGGCCAAGGTAATCATCGACTTCAAGTCGGGTCGCTTCACGCCTCTACACCGCGAAGAGTTGCGCTTTTACGCGCTAGTCGAGGCGATGCGCACCGGCCAAGCGCCGCGACGCCTGGCCACGTATTCGCTAGTAACCGCGCGCGCCGAAGTCGAGGAGGTCACCGAGGGTGTGTTGCAGTCAGCGGTGCGCAAAACCATTGAGGGCATTCGCTTAATCGTCGAACTCGAGCGAGAGGGCCGCGCGCCACGCGTGCGCCCCGGTGGCCCGTGCTATTGGTGCCCGCTCATCGGCAAATGCGCTGAGGGCATCGCCTACAAGCAGCGCCGTGAAGACCCAGACTCTCAAGACGATTAATAATTAGGCTGAAGTCGTGGTTGAAGACAGCGCAAAACGCGACTCGTTTTTCCCGGCCATTGAGAAAAAACACGGCCTACCGATGTCGTATTGGTTTGAACGGATGTCCGAACTTGGCGGCAAGAAGTATCCGGAACAGATTGCCTTTCTTAAAGAGAACCACGGCTTTAGCCAATCACACGCGAATGCGCTCGTAATGTATTCACGAGGCTCGCGATCGTCTAAACGATTCGCCACGATCGAAGATTATTTAGCGCAATTCGATGCAGTAAAGAAGAAAACTGTGCGAAGTATTTTCAAGGCGATCACTAGCAAATACCCAAAACTCGAACTTGTGATTGCATGGAACCAGCCGATGCTGAAATTCGATGGGCAATACATATTTGGCGTTTCGGTATCGAGAAACCACATCCTGCTTGCGCCGTTCAGCAAGCAAGTGCTAGACAAATTTGCGCCAAAACTTGCTGGTTACGTGGTCAATCAGAAGACGATCCAGGTTCCGGTTGACTGGAAGCCAGATGCCAAGCTTCTGCAGTCGATGGCTAAGGCACGACTGGCAGAAGTAACTCGCTAGCGGGTCATCAGCGCAACCGGCAAACCCAATTGCGCGCCACTGCGAAACGTGGCGATCCGCCGACCGGGCTGCACTGCCGGTTTGGGCGCGCTCATAACATCCGGCCCAACGAAGTCGTACATCGCATCGATGTTGTCGACCGTCAACACGAGACCCCAAAACGTTGCGTCACCTGGCGGAACCTGTGGCGACGAGACGATTTCGATCACGACCCCGCCGAGGCGATGAAACCCCTGCTGCAAGCCGCCGCCCGCATCGCGCACGCGCTTGAGTGGCGCGCCTGTTGCCAGCGCGATCGCGTCGGAGGTGCGTTGCAAATTCGGCGTGTTGACAACCACATGGTCGACGCCGACGATGTCTAGTCGTGGGGCATCGCTAGAGACCACTTCGCGCTCGGGCGCGGGCTGCACCTGATCCACGAAATTAGTAGCGAGGCCGTCGATTGTCGTGGCTGTCGACTCGCTCGCTTCAGTAAACAGCACCCACGAGTGCAGGCCTGGCGCAAGTTGAGCGTTAAAACGCAGCCAGGTGTTGCCGACAAAGGCGCGATCGGGCGAAGCAAAGTTGAGGCCGATTGCTTGCCACGGTTCTGTTCGTCCGCCGATAACGAACTCGGCAACCGTCGTCATGATGCAGCGACGACGCGATTCTTGCTAGTGACTAGCCACGCCCCATGTTTGGACGCTTGCCGTGGTTGGCCTTAGAGCGACGCATGCGGGCCTTTTTCTTCTTTGTTTTCTTCGACATAGTCCAGCCATGCTAACGGCGCAAGGCCGAATTTACGCCCGAACTGGCGAATCTAGCCTTCGGGAGCGGCGGAAATTATGGGCTAGCTGACGATCACGGAGCGATTTTCCACTTGGCAATCGTCAGACCGGGACACGAACTCGTGATCACGTTTTTGATGCGCCCAAACTCGCTTTGGTCCATCGACAATTTCCAACGAGCCTTGATCGAAATCCAGTCGCTCAAGTACCGACACCAGTAACCCTGCAGCGGCGGCATCCAGTTAGACGGATCCTTGTCGCTCTTTTGTTGGTTGATGCGATCTGTAACCGCGAGCAGCGTGCGACTATCGGTCGTGTCGTTGGCGTACGCCGTGCGGGTTGCTTCGCTCCACGCCCACCCGCCCGAGTCCCACACTTCCTTTAACGCCACAACGTGATCGATGTCGACATTGCTTGGGTCGCTCCAGTGCGCGCCGTCGTACGGCGAGACCCAATCGCCCGCCACGACCGAGCAGTCAAAGCCGTCAATTTGCGGCAGCGACCTGCTGTCGCGGATTAGAACCTGTTCGCGCGAGTCGCAACCATTGCCGTCGATGTCTCTCCAATGCTTGAACAGCGATCGTTGGTATCCGCTCGGATGCTCCTTCTCGATGCGGATGCCAGCCAAAATTGTTAGTGCGTTGCCGCCACCGGCCGCCACCGCGGAACTCTGCGTCGCCGCCAAACTCACCGAACCCACCGCGGCGCCAACCGAAATAGTCAGAGCCAACGCTGCGCCATTTGCGACTATGCGCCACTTCATGGTCTCAGAGTACTGCGCCTCAAAATATCGTTACGCCGCGCTCGACACACGTACGGAGGTTGAGTCGCCGACCTCGATTTCGATGAAAATGCACTCGCCCGGGCAAACTTCGGCGGCCTTAATAACCGTTGTAAAATCTCGTGCCTCAACTTGGGCCAGACTGCCCGAGCTGCCAGGGTTGTTGAGCGCCACTCCGCGCTCGGCGACATAGGCGATGCCGTCTTCAAGTTGCACAAACACGTCGGGGCAGTGATCAACACAAAGACCATCGCCGGTGCATAGGTCTTGATCGATCCACACTCGCATCGCAATTACGCTAGTGACCGCGGCGCGCTCTTAGGCGAACGCGGCGACAACAATTAGGGCAATCAACACCAGATTGCGGGTGACATTCGACCAACCGATCGGCTTTGATGAGCGGCTCCCAAAACAAGCGCATTGCGGGTGCTGGCCGCGAATCAATTTGCTAACGATTAGCGCAGTGAAGCCGGCCAGCAAAAGCGCGGCTACCAAATATGTCAACATCGGCAGCACCCGCCCCAACAACGCCACGCCGACCACGAACTCGACCCACGGCACGAACACCATTAGCGCGCGCGGCACGCCAAGGTTACGCGCCTGCAGCAACCATTTCGAACCCATGAAGAACTTGGAGACGCCCGCAAATACGAATACTGCGCCAACGATGCCAGCGCAAAGCCATGAAATTTCCTGCGAGTTCATGTCGCCCAACTAGTGCGCAGCAACACCCGCAACTTTGCCCTTGAAAAACACCATCGCCGATTCGTGCGATTCGGTGGTGTGCAAGTCGTTGACGCGGCCGAGCACAAGAAAATGGTCGCCCGCCGGAGTCAGCGACTCAATGCTGCAATCGATCCATGCCAACACGCCGGGCAACACGGGTGAACCGTTTGGCGAGAGCGTGTAGTCAATCTCGTCGAAGCGGCCGCCACCGTCCGCTACCTCTTTGGCGAACCTCCAGCACAACTCTTCCTGCGACTGGGCGAGAACGTTGACGCAAAATGAGCCGCTCTGCGCTATCAGCGGCCACGTGCGCGACTTTGTGCCCTGAAAGAAACCGACGAGCGGCGGGTCTAGCGACACCGACGCGAACGAACCGATTGTCACGCCGGAGGGATCGCCTTGCGCACTGACGCCGGTGACGACCACGACTCCGGTCGGTAGGTGGCTGAGCACATGACGGAAATGGATGCTGTCGAACGCGGCGCTCATTAGAAAGAGGATACTCAACTATGGTTTTGTTATGTCAAGCCACTACGCCATCAAACAGAGGCAGGTTGAGACCAATTCGATCAAGTTCACGATTCTCGAATGCGGCGCCGGCCCGCTCGCGTTGTGCCTGCACGGCTTCCCCGACTCGGCGCACACTTGGCGACACTTGTTACCAGCGCTCGCCGATGCCGGATTTCACGCCGTCGCCCCGTTCATGCGGGGCTACGCGCCAACATCGGTCGCAGCAAACGGCGCGTACCAAACCGCCGCCCTCGCGCAAGACGCCAACGCCTTGCACAAGGTTCTAGGCGGCGACAGCCAGGCGGTGATCATCGGCCACGACTGGGGCGCGCCCGCAACTTACGGCGCCGCTATCAGCGCGCCGCAAAACTGGCGGCGCGTCGTCGGCATGAGCGTGCCGCCTTGGGGCGCGGTAGGCAATGCGTTCGTCAGCAACTTGGCGCAGCTGCAGCGCAGCTGGTACATGTTCTTTTTTCAACACGCCCTCTCAGATTTCTTGGTCGCCGCCAACGACTTCGCCTTCATTGACATGTTGTGGGATCAATGGTCGCCCGGTTTGCAGGCAATTGAAGACCTCGCCAGCGCTAAGGCGTGCCTCGCCGACCCTGCCAACTTGAAAGCCGCTCTCGGTTATTACCGCGCCGCGCTCGGAGCTGGTTACCGCGATCCAGACCTTGCCGATCTGCAAACGCTCATTCAGTCAGAGTCGCCGACTCAACCAACCCTGTACCTGCATGGGCGCAACGACGGCTGTATCGGCATCGAAGTTGCTGCCGACGCCGCGACTCGCGCACCGCAAGGCGCTTCCGTGCAAATCGTCGAATCGGCTGGTCACTTCATGCAACTCGATCAACCAGCGGCCGTAAACAAACTGATTATCGATTGGATTTCGCAAACATAATTCGCTGATCGCGAAGCGACATCGCAAAGACTTCGCTACTCGCCCCACACGTCGGCGCCGTCATAAGGGCGAGTGCGGGTGGGTGTGAACTCGCGCTTCCAGACCATAACGCGGCGGCGAAAATAGCAGACCTCTTTGCCGTCTTGATTGAAACCCTTGGTCTCAACCGTGACGATGCCGCGGTCATTTTTCGATTTTGACTCTTGCACGTCGAGCACGCGCGATTCGGCGTGAATCGTGTCGCCGTGAAAGGTCGGAAACTTGTGCTGCAATGTCTCGACCTCGAGGTTGGCGATTGCCGCTCCGCTTACATCTGGCACGCTCATTCCGAGCACGAGCGAGTACACCAAGTTGCCGACCACTACATTTCGTCCTTGCACGCTCCGCGCGGCGAACCAGTCGTTGGTGTGCAACGGGTGATGATTCATCGTGATCATGCAAAACAGGTGATTGTCTGCCTCGGTGATTGTTTTGCCGGGCCAGTGTCGATAGACATCGCCGACCACGAAGTCTTCGAGGCTTCGTCCAAAACTGCGCTCGTGGGTTGCCATATCAATTGACGCTACTCACTTGGGCGCCGTTGCGGCTTGGACGGAGTGTCGTCAAGCCCCATTCCCTTGAAGTCGGGTAACGGATATTGACCCGTGCGGTCGCGCGGCGCGTAGTGATCGACCCACTCAATCTTGCTGCGTCGATACACGTTCGGGTCAAAGGCGACGCGGCGAAGCGGCACAAGTCGTTCGCGGCGTTCGATCGCGAATGGCCCGACGCGCAGCGACAGGTACGCCACCCCTCCGATGAGGATCGGTAGCCAATACTGGGCGACTCGATACGACAGGACGCCGACCGTCGCGGTGGAGCGATTTAGGCCAAATCCAATGAGGCTTGGAATATAAATACCTTCTACGATGCCGAGACCACCGGGCGTTATCGGCACGCTAGCGAACACGTTGGCGATACCAAACGAAACAACTAAACCATCGATATCAACTGATCCGCCGAACGCCCGCAAGAAAACCCATAGCGCCGCGAGGTCGAGAATCCAGTTGGCGGCCGCCCAGATGACAACGCGTCGCAAC
>JBKJMC010000128.1:0-3134 GCA_046596615.1 Ilumatobacteraceae bacterium
GCTCGACGAGGCGCGCGCAATATTGCAAGAGCATCGGATCGAGAAACTTCCGCTCGTCGACAAGGCTGGCAAGCTGCGCGGCTTAATCACTGTTAAAGACATCATGAAGCGCCAAGAGTTTCCTAACGCCACTCGCGATTCTGGCGGACGCCTGCGCGTTGCCGCGGCGGTTGGTGTCGGCGACGATCTCGAGGCCCGCGCCGAGGCATTGATCGGCGCTGGCGTCGACTCGTTGATCATCGACACCGCGCACGGCCACTCTGCGGGCGTAATCAAGGCAGTCGAGCGCATCAAGGCGAGCTGGCCAGAGATGGCCGTCGTCGCCGGCAACATCGTCACCGGAGACGGTGTCGATGCGCTCGTCAAGGCGGGTGTCGACGCGGTCAAGGTCGGCGTCGGTGCCGGTTCGATCTGCACCACGCGCGTGATCTCCGGCGCGGGCATGCCCCAACTATCGGCGATCTGGTTCACCGCGCAGCGCGCGTCGCAACTCGGCATTCCATTAATCGCCGACGGCGGCGTCACATACTCTGGCGACCTCGTCAAGGCATTCGCAGCTGGCGCCAACGTCGTGATGCTCGGCAGCCTTCTCGCCGGCACCGACGAGGCGCCTGGCGAAGTCGAATTATTCGAGGGACGTCGCTACAAGGGCTACCGCGGCATGGGATCACTCGGCGCGATGCAGGGACTCGGCGCCGATCGCTACAGCTCGGCCCAGGGCGACGGAGCAAAGCGCAACAAGTTGGTTCCCGAAGGTATCGAAGGACGCGTTGCCTATTCGGGCTCGCTGAGCGATGTGCTTTATCAACTCGTGGGCGGACTGCGTTCTGGCATGGGTTACGCGGGGGCTGCGACGCTGCCAGAGTTGTACCAGCGCTCGCAATTCATGCGCGTGACAACCGCGGGCCGCGAAGAGAGCCACCCGCACGATGTCACGATCACCCATGAGGCCCCTAACTACCACAGCAGCTAACAGCGTTTGTAATAAACTTCGACCGTGATAAATATTCTTAAATTTCGTAAGAAAAATGCTCGCAAATCTGATCAGCCTTCATCATTGAAGGGGATTTTTGCCAATTCGAATTTAATAGAAGTCTTAGAGCAGGACCGCAAGGAAGAACGTCTGCGTGATTCTTCATCTGACAACGCGAGATAACTGGCACGCGTCGCAACAGCAGGGTTTCGTAACGGCAGAGTCGCTCGTCAGCGAGGGATTTATCCACTGCTCGACAGAACACCAGATGCTCGGCGTCGCCAACAAGTACTACTCGGGTTCAGCCAACATGGTGCTGCTTTTAATCGACCTCAAGAGTCTGACCGCACCCATCAAGTGGGAGCCGCCCGCGCACATCGATGGCTCGCCCGCCAAACCACACGAGCCGCTCTTCCCCCACATTTTCGGAGAGATCAACATAAGCGCCGTTTCTCGAGCGATCGACTTCCCTTGCGATGAAGCGGGTAAGTTCGCGATGCCGCCAGAGCTGCGAACATTCGCGATCAAGCCGCTGGCAACGCTTCGACATCACTGGCAAGAGGCCGCGCAATTGAGTCACGCCGCGTGGCACCACGAGTTTCCTTCCGACACCCCGCGCACATATTTAGAACTGTTCGCACTCGACGCCGCGTCGCTGGGTGCGCTACCCGAGATCTACGCCGCGGTTAGTCCGACCGACGAACTGCTCGGCCTGGCGTCACTCGTTGCCGACGACGACCTGCCAGGCGCAACCGAGCCTGGCCCATGGTTGGCCGCTGTTTTCGTTACCCCCGAGGCGCGCTCGCGCGGAACCGGATCTGCCCTCGTGCACCACATCATCGAGCGCTGCCGGCAACGCGGCGACGCGGCGCTTTACCTATACACCGACGAGCAACAGTCGTGGTACGAAAGCATGGGATGGACATTCATTCGCCAGACAATGCTCAACGACTTTGCCCATGTCGTGATGTATATCGCGACAGATTAGTTCAGTTCCCAGCGAACTTCGATTGTCACGGTGATTTGTTGTTGGCCGAGATCAATCTTCGTCGCGGCCGGAGACTCCGAACCGGCCGAGTCAAACTTATTCGGCGTACTACTAATCGGCGCAGAAACCTCGGTAATCGAAATCACATCGCCAAGATCGACGCCCATTAATTTGGCATAGTCTTCGGCCTTTGCGCGCGCATTCTCGACTGCGTCCGCGCGTGCCTTCATGGCCGAGTCGGATGTCTCGAGCACAACAGGCGTGACGCCGTTAATCTGCACCGCGTCGCCGGCGGCAGCGACCACGGCATCAATAACCGAGCCTGCCGTGTCGGCCTTGTGTATGACAACTGCAAAACTCTGAGTGGCGCGATAACCGACGAGCTTTTGGACGCCCGTGGTCGAGTAGGTGTACTCGGGATAGACGTTCACCGTCAGGGTGGCGATGTCCTTCTCGTCGACGCCCTCAGACTTGATTGCGCCGCGAACCTTGTCAGCAGCTTCAGCGACAAGGGCCAGCGCCGCCTCAGAACTGTCGGCGAGCGCCGTTACGGTCATGGACATGTTGACCGCGTCTGGCACTACCAACGCAACTCCGGTGGCCTGCAAAGTCAGTCCGCCTAATTGACCCTGCGAATATATGGGACCAAATGCCCCGCCTGGCATATCGCGCCAATCATGGCTATTCCCACGATCGTCGCCGTCGCAGCGGGAGAAGATTGTCATGGCTACAAGTATCAATACGACAATTGCAACGACTTTCAACAGAGTATTTTTCATACCCACATCTTACGCCCGATGTTTGCAGGCCGCGACGAAGTCACCGGTGCGATCGCGCCGAGTACCTCTAAAGCCCATATTGTGTCTACATGCCGTCGGTAAAACTTAATTCTGCGTTGCGCGAGGCATCCGTTCCGACGCTTTTGATGTGCTTAGCGCAACTCACGCTCGACGACAGATGGCTCAACGAGCCATACCTCCCCAAGCGCGACACCAACTTGTTCGCCGACGAATCGGGCGGCCTTGCAGACGACATCCAGCAACAGATTCGCGACGCCGTCGAGACCGTGTTAACCGAGATCGAGGCTGGCGCGCGCACCATACCGACCGCAATACCGGAAGAGTTCTTCAACCGCATGATGGAAGTTTGCGTTGCCGAAGTCGTCGCCGCCGA
>JBKJMC010000217.1:0-2828 GCA_046596615.1 Ilumatobacteraceae bacterium
ACTCGAGAAGGCCAACGGGCGACTGTATTCGATAGAGATGATCTGCAACAGTTTTCTGGGGTTGCCGCTGGGGGCTTGGCTGTTCGTCGTGGCGGTGGGGGTGCCGTTCGGGGTAAACGCGGCGTCGTTCGCGGTGGCTGCGGCGTTGGTCGCAAGTATCCGCCTGCCGATCGTGGAAGTTGCTGGTGCTGTTTCTGCCCCGGCGAAATCGTTTCGCAAGGATCTGCGCGAGGGGATGCAATGGCTATGGGCGAACGAGTTGGTGCGCACGCTGGCAATCATGCTCGGGATCATCAATATGGCGGGGATGTTTGGCAACGCAATTTTTGTGAAGTACGCGGCCGACGAGTTAGGCGTGACTGGGCGCGGGTTCGGGTTGTTGCTGTCGGTGATGGCCGTGGGCTCGATCGTCGGCGGGTTAATCGGCGACCGAATCGCCAAGCGGTTAGGGGTGGCGCGCGCAATTATCTTGGCGTACGCGATTTTTGGGCTTGGTGGAATTGTCTATGTGGTGCTGCCGCGGGTGTGGGCGATCATGATCGTTGTCGCTATTTTTGGAGTGGCGAGCACGACGTGGAATATCGTGACGGTGTCGTTGCGACAGCGGATTATCCCGACAGAACTATTCGGTCGCGTCAACAGCGTGTACCGATTTATCGGCACTGGCTCGACGGCGATAGGGGCGTTGGCGGGTGGGTTCATTGCCTACCGATACGGGTTGCGCGCGCCGTACTTGGCGGAGACGATTGTGGGGCTGGCCGGGCTGGCGTGGGGTGCGCCGATTTTGCTGCGCCAACTAAAGGATTGAGACATCCTACATTTTCTTAAAATTATTCTCCAGGAATAAATTTCATCGAAATCGAATTTACACAATGCCGAGTGTTTTTTTCTGTCAAGTGTTCCCCGGTGAAGACGTGTCCTAGATGTCCGCCACAATTGGCACAAACTATTTCGGTTCGTCTTCCGTCGGCATCCAAATTTCGTTTTACCGCGCCCGGAATTTCTTGATCAAATGATGGCCAACCACAGTCGGATACAAATTTGTCTTTCGAATAATACAATTGAGTTTCGCACTGTCGACACACGTATGTGCCTGTTTCTTTATTGTTTACATACTCGCCAACAAATGGCGCTTCCGTACCTTTTTCAATAATTACTCTTTGTTCTTCACGTGTCAGTTCGTTCATGATCCAATTATATGAAGAGTTCGAACTTTTTAGGCGCCGGTCAGTTTGCGAGACTCGGCAATCGCGTCGGTGCAAAGTTGCTCAACATGCATGATGTCGACATCTGATTTTTCGGCCAGATGGACGAGCCAGATCAGCGACTGCAAGTTGGCCTCGAAGTCGACCTGCGAGCGAATATTCGACCGCATAGCCTGGCGGTTTTGGCTTACCATCACGAAGGTCGACAGAAAGATGGCTTCGAGGCTGACGATCATTGTCAGTAATCCGAACGGAAACTTGTCGAACTGCAGCGACGCGCCGATCATGCCGACGTTGAGCGCGATCCAGATGATGAACCACACCGTGTGGATGTAGACGAAATTGAGCGAGCCCGCGAAGGTAGTGACTTTGTCGGCGAGGCGGTCTTGGGCATCGTGCGCCTTGGACCAGCGCGTGTGCGCGGCAGTGACCTTCCAGTGGGCGAGATTGAAGAGCTTGCCGTCCTCGACGCCGTCGGCCTTGTCGATGAGCCTGCACGCGTCGCAGTTGAGCGATGAGTGTGTTGATGATGAATTGTTGGTCATGAACCAACCGTACGCGCTTTCGCGTTAGTCGGTCGTGAACTTCCAGTTATAGAAGCGGGCGCGGGTCTCGCCCTCGGTGAACAGCCAATAGCGCACGCTGGCCGTGTGCTCGCCCTGCTTGAATTCGTTAATCGGCGCCCCCTCTTGTGGCTGGTAGCTGATTATGTAGTTGCCCGGGTCGAACACGGCGGTGGGCGGAAGCTCTACCTGCGCGCCAGGCTTTGGTGCGATTCCGTTTGACGTGAGTTCGTCGAGGCGAACTGTTGGCAATTCGATACCGTCGATCGTGAGGACGGCGTTGTATCCGTCAACAAAATCGACGATGATTTGTGACTGGCGCAAACTCTTGTCGCCGTTGCCCGGTGAAATACTTTGTATCGCCGAAGGCAAGCCAGAGGCGTCGCGCCCAGTTAGGCCGGTGCTCAGACCAAAGCCGATGCTCGCAAGGCCAACCGCGACGCCGATGCTGACGATCATCATTTGTTTGTCAATTTTTTTTCGCGGCTTTAGAGAGGTTGAGAAGTTGTCCACAGGCTCGTTGCCAGTCATGCTTTGCGTCACGGTGACAGTCTCGCTGATGGTGGCGGCGTTTGTCTACCTGCGCCAAACGGTAGAATTGAGGGCTCATGGCGAACCGCGACTCCCTCGTGGGGCAGACAGTTTCAAAAAGGTATCGGCTGGTTAGCGCCCTCGTAGACGGCTCCGGGTCTTCGATGGTTTTCAACGCCGTAGACACGCGCAGCCGCAAGCAAGTGGTGGTGCGCCTCGTGCTGGCCGAAACCCTGCTCGACCTCGACGCCGGGGTCGCCAGCGTCAACGACGCGCTCGATTTGTTCATGCGGCAGACCAAAGAGATCGCCGCGGTTACCCACCCCGCGCTTGTGAGCGTGGATGATTGGGGCACCGAGACGATCGACGGCGAGCTGTTTGCGTTTACAGTGCTCGAGTACTTCGCCGGTGGAACTTTGCGCGAGATTTTGGATCGCGGCCGCAGGCTGACGCCTTCACAGGCGTTGGTAGTCGGGCTTGACATTTGTCGCGGGCTGAACTTCGTGCACGGAAAAGGACTAGTGCATGG
>JBKJMC010000259.1:0-2603 GCA_046596615.1 Ilumatobacteraceae bacterium
GTTCATACATGGAGCGCGACTAAGCCGCCTCGACATTCCGAACGAGCGCAGCTCGCACTCGATTCCCACACCACGCGGCGGTGGTATAGCAGTCGTGATAGTTACGGTCGCGTCCATGGTCGGACTTTATCTAAGGAATCTGATGGATGGGCGCGACGCGATTGCAATCGGCGCAGGATCGTTGATCGTCGCTCTTGTCGGATATCTAGACGATCGAGGCATAATTACCCCGGCCCGATGGCGTCTTCTCGGGCACACCCTCGGGGCGATGATCATCGTCGTCGGGCTACGCGGTTTGCCGGCTCTTCCGGTTTTCGGAAGAGCCGTCGACCTTGGCGTCGTCGGCAGCGTTCTAGCGATCCTGTACCTGATGTGGCTACTCAACTTGTTCAACTTTATGGATGGCATCGACGGTATAACAGGCACTGAAACCCTCGTCGTCACACTGTGCGGGGCATTCTTAGCCTGGGAAGCCACGCCGTCGTCGAAACTATGGATGATGCCGTTAGCCCTGGCCGGTGCTGCAGCCGGCTTTCTTCTCCTTAACTGGTCGCCCGCCAAAATATTTATCGGTGATGTTGGCAGCGGCTTCATCGGGATTGTTATCGGCGCGCTATCGCTGCAGGCGGCGCACACCGTGCCCCGCTTGGGTTGGTGCTGGGTGATATTGATGGGCGTGTTCATCGTTGACGCCTCCGTAACGCTTTTCCGCCGATCGCTTCGCCGCGATCGCTTGTACATTGCCCACCGCAATCACGCCTACCAACATCTGGCAATACGACTCGACAGCCACGCCACCGTCTCTGCTGGTGTCGGCGCAATTACCCTGCTATGGCTGTTGCCTATCGCTCTCGCGGTCGAGCGCCAAACAATCGATGGCTTTGCCGGGGTCTTAATTGCCTATGCGCCCCTTGTCGTGGCGGCAAGTGCTCTAGGCGCCGGCCGACAAGATAGATAGCGAAGCAATTCTAAATTCGGGACAGCCGTACCAGCGGAATTCGCCGATCGGTTTTGGTTTGGTAGACACCAAAGTCGGGCCAGATGCTGACCATAGTCGCCCACGCGCGATCGTGATCTGCGCCGACAGGAATGGTCGTTGCAGTTGCCCGAAAAACATCACCGGCAACCTGTAAGGTCACGACTTCATTTGCCGTCAGATTTGTGTACCACAGTGGGTGAGTCGGATGACCGCCCTTCGAGGCAACAACCACGTAGTCATCACCATCGCGACCATAGATCAGCGCCGTTCGTCGCGGAACACCAGACTTGCGGCCGATAGTGGTGAGTAGAAGGCACGGCACGCCTCGCCAGATGTGGCCATCTTCGCCGTTCGTGGCTACGTAACGCGTAATGTGATCGGCCACCCACTCGGTCGGGCTATCAATAATCTCTTCATTTGTTGACATGCGGAAATACTACTGTCGGGGCATGATCGTCGCATTACGCCCGGCCACCGAAACAGACGCCGATTGGATTTTCGATGCCTGCCAGGACTCTGAGATCCAGCGGTGGACAAGGGTGCCGAAACCGTATTCGCGAATTGACGCCCAAGAGTTCGTGAAAACTTCGTCACTCGAGCAATCGAGGTTCGTGATCGTCGACGCAGCGACACAACTCGGATTAGGCGCGATAGGCGTGCACTCCGTCAGCGCCGAGACCGGCGAGGCCAGCGCCGGCTACTGGGTCGCGCCGTGGGCGAGACGCCAGGGAGTGGCGACGCAGGCACTGAAGCAACTAGTCGCACATGCCCGAACGCTCAGTAATGCCACCACATTGACCCTGGAAATATCGCCAGGCAACGCGGCATCGCGAGGAACCGCCGCAAAGTCAGGTTTCATTGTGATCCGCACCAGACTTGCCTCGTGCCATGACGGCGAGGCTTCAACCGACGGTTTGATTTACTCGCTCACACTGTGAGCACGAACGCGCGGCTTTAGCAACTCGCGGCACAGGTCATCGAGTTTCGGAGACGTCGCACCGTCGCTCCAAACATCGCGCGCGACCGCCCTCTGATGGCTGCTCCATTCCGCGCGCACCGCTGCAAGATCTCCCTTGAGCGCGTGAGCGCGCATTCGCAGCGCAAGCAACTCTTCGTGACCCGGCAAAACTCTGAGCCCTTGTCCAGTCGCCCAAAACACTCCGTCGGTGTCACCGCGTTCAAGATACAGCTCTGCCGCCAATACGGCCGCCGTCATGACAATCAGAGTTAGCCGAGTCGTGATGCCCTCGGCGTCGGGCCAGATGTAATTCGCGCCCGAAAATGGCAGATCACGCACTAACCCCAACGCCTCGTGCAGGCCCGCCAACGCGTCAGCATCGTCTTGGTTGTTGACGCTTTTGATCGCAAATTCTAAAAGTTCGCCATCGGTAGTCATTGAGCGATGCAGCGGTAACGCGTCCGTGAGTGTCCGCGACAACCACTCGCCTTGATCAACTAGCGGCACGGCCCTGCCCAAACTTCTTCGCGCATCGGAGACGACGTTTGTAAATGTGGCGTCCTGGACGTTGACCTCCCACAAAGCCGTGCGAGCCGCACTCCGCGTCGGCCGCGACCGATGCGTGGTTAACCAAGCCAGCAATTCGATCGACTTTGATTTTTCGAA
>JBKJMC010000274.1:0-3906 GCA_046596615.1 Ilumatobacteraceae bacterium
AGCGAAATGACGGTTAAGGCAAAGTACTTCTGGGTACGACGGCGAGAAACATCCATGTGGCAAATGGTACATCTGCGCGCCGCGAAGTGCTCACCTAGGCTTGATTGCCAATGAGTACGCGAAAGTTGATTTTGACAGCATTGCTGTGCGGGGTATTGATTATTGGCGCCGGCGGATTCAAGTTGTGGCAGACGGTGCGCGATGGCAATGAAGTAACGCTGCTGGCACTGGGGACATCCGCAAAGGTTGGCGAGATGACTGCGCGCGTGGACGGCATTGAAGTGAATTCTGAGCGAACACTGGTGCGGGTGTCTCTAGTCGGGGTAGACGGGGCCAACGCTAAAGATGGTTGGAAGTTGCTATCTGGTGGCGAAATAAGCGAGCCAATTTCGTTGCCCCCCGGAAGCGGCACTGAGTGCGCGACAACGTCATTGACGCTTGAAACAAGTTGCACCATCGCGTTTCCTGTGTCTAAAGGCACCCGCACCGTTGCCTATGTGCGCGCTGGCGAACAACGACAATGGGCGACTGGCAAGTAGACGCAAACCGCTAAAGTTAATAGAGGCAATTAGCGGAGGTGATGCGTACGGCTGAGCAATTTGATCTCGTGGTAATCGGTGGTGGCCCAGGCGGGTACGCCGCGGCCTTCTATGGCGCTTCCGCCGGACTAAATGTCGCCATGATCGAGAAGGACACGATTGGTGGCACATGCTTAAACCGCGGTTGCATCCCTGCCAAAGCGTTTCTCGAAACTGCTGCCGTCAATCGCCATGTCACGCACGCCGCCGATTTTGGAATTAACAGCAGTGCGCCTGTAGTTGATTTTGCGGTTAGCCAAAAGCGAAAGCAAAAAATTGTAGATGGGTTGGTGAAGGGACTCACGGGTCTCACGAAGTCGAAGAAGGTCACATACTTGCTCGGCGTTGGCTCGCTCGGCGCCAACCGCACGGTGACGGCGAAGCTCGCTGACGGCACGACGCGTGAATTGCAGGGCAAGAACATTGTCTTGGCTTCAGGTTCTGCGCCACGCACGATCCCAGGTTTTGATGTTGGCGGGCCGATCATGACTTCTGACGAAGTCTTAATGCTGGAAACGATCCCTTCGCGAATCGCAGTCATCGGCGGTGGCGCAATTGGTTGCGAGTTCGCCTCGACTTTTGTCGATCTCGGCTCAACTGTCACGATTCTCGAAGGACTACCAAAGATACTTCCTGGCCTTGACGAAGATGTGGCCAATGTAGTCGTGAAGAGTTTTAAGAAGAAGAAAATCGACATCAAAACTGGCGTGAAGGTCACTGGCCACGAGCCCAACAAAAGCGGCGGTACAACCGTTATGTTCGGCGAAGGAGAGCGTCTCGAAGTTGACGCCGTGATTGTGTCCGTCGGACGAAAGCCGCTCGCCGACCAGCTCGGCTTGGAGGGCACAGCCGTCAAGGTAAGTGACCGAGGCTTTGTCGAAACCGATTTGTTTTGTCTGACGGCCGAGCCCGGCGTATACGCAGTCGGTGACGTAATCAATACGCCGCAACTTGCGCACGTCGCCTACGCCGAGGCGATCGTGGCGATCAAGCACATGCTCGGCGAAAAGGTATACCCGGTGATGTACGACCGCGTTCCGTGGGCGATTTATTGTCACCCCGAGGTGGCGTGGTCCGGGCCGTCTGAAGAGCAGGCCCGTGCCGCAGGGTTCGATGTGGTCGTCGCCAAGCATCAGTTTCGTTCCAACAGTCGGGCAATGATCTTGGGCGAAATTGACGGGCTCGTAAAAGTTATCGCCAAGAAAAATGCCGACGGCACGGCCGGCCAGGTCTTAGGCGTGCACATGGTCGGTCCGTGGGTTACCGAGCAGCTGTCTGGTGGTTACCTCGCAGTCAACTGGGAGGCCACAGTTGAAGAGATCGCCGAGTTCTTTCAGCCACACCCAAGCCTCAGCGAGTTGTTCGGCGAAACAGTGCTGTCATTGACTGGCAGAAGTATCAACGCTTAACAACAACTTCATAGACTAAACGCTCGGAGCAACTCACAACATGGCTGACATCACACTTCCGCAACTAGGAGAGACGGTAACCGAAGGCACGATCACGAAATGGTTTAAAAAGGTTGGCGATGCAATCGCGGCAGACGAGCCATTGTTCGAGGTCTCGACCGACAAGGTTGATACCGAAGTGCCATCGCCGATTGCAGGCACTGTGACCGAGATTCGCGTCGCCGAGGGAGAAACTGTTGCCGTCGGCACTGTGATCGCGGTTGTCGCCGCTGCCGGTGCGCCGGTCGCTGCGCCAACACCTGTTGCACAGGTTGCGCCGGTCGCTGCGCCAACACCTGTTGCGCCGGTCGCTGCGCCAGCACCTGTTGCGTCGGTCGCTGCGCCAGCACCTGTTGCGCCAGTCGCGCCGAGCGCTGTAACTGGTTCGAACAAATTGCTCTCGCCGGTCGTGCGCCGCTTGGTGGGTGAGCACGGCATCGATGTCGACTCGCTAGTTGGCACTGGCCCCGGTGGGCGCATCACTCGCGAGGATGTTCTCGATCACATCGACCGCACTGGTTCGACACCAACCGCGACACAAACTTCGCAAGCAGCGCCTGCAGTCACGCCTGCGCCACAAGAAGCAGCGCCGGTACCCGCACCTTCGCCGCAAGTCGTGGCGCCAGTATCCGTGCCGCCGGTCGCTGCGCCCGCAAAAGTCGCTGTGCCAAGCATCATTCGTCAGCCGACAATTGCTGGCGACCGCGAGTCGATAACGCCGCTGTCCAAGATCCGCCGGCTAACCGGCGCGCATATGATCGCATCGAAGGCGACCAGCCCGCACGCGTTCAGCGTCGTCGAAGTCGACTACGCCAATGTCGACATTGTGCGCACTGCCCTCAAGGCGACCTTTAAATCGAGCGAGGGCTTTAGCCTCACATATCTTCCGTTCATCTCGCGCGCGATTATCGACGCGTTGAGCGAATTTCCCAACCTCAATGCCAGCATCGAGGGCGACAACCTCGTAGTTCACAACTATGTCGACCTCGGGGTCGCAGTAGATATGGACTATCAGGGTTTGCTCGTGCCAGTCGTGCGCAGTGCCGAGTCAAAGAGAATGCGAGCAATCGCCCGCGAAATCAACGACCTCGCCAACCGCGCGCGAACCCGCAAGTTGTCGCCAGACGAAATTCAAGGCGGAACGTTTACGCTGTCGAACAACGGTTCAGCCGGCTCGGTGCTGACGATGGCGATCATCAACCAGCCTCAGGTGGCGATAATCTCGACAGACGCAATCGTGCGTAAGCCCGTTGTCGCACAACTTGTCGACGGTTCTGAGAGTATCGCGATTCACCCGGTCGGCAACTTGGCGATGACTTGGGATCACCGTGCGTTCGACGGGGCGTACGCCGCGCGGTTCTTGTCGCGTGTCAAAGAAATCCTCGAAACACAGGATTGGTCAGCGGAGATTTAGCGCAATGTCCGCGACTTCGCCATTGCACGTGCGATGGTTGGGTCGCGTTCCGTATCGCGAGGCGCTCGCGTTACAGTACGGAATTTTTGATCACGGCCACCAGCAGCACTTGTTATTGCTCGAACACCCGCACGTTTTTACTTATGGACCGAGCGCAGACTTGGCAAATAACTTGCTCTGCGACCCAGCCAAAGTCGGCGCCGATTTGGTCGAGGTGCAGCGCGGCGGGGACATTACGTATCACGGCCCAGGGCAACTGGTCGGGTATCCGCTCGTGAACCTTGAGGCCAAGCACGGCGCGGCTGGCCCGGCCGACACCCGCGCGTACGTGTGCAGCGTCGAACAATTGGTGATCGACGTGTTGGCGGAGTGCGGGCTCACAAATTCTGGCCGCCTCGGCGAATTTCCTGGAGTATGGATCGATCCGCACGGCGCGTCGCCGCGCAAGATCTGCGCAATCGGCGTG
>JBKJMC010000187.1:0-5506 GCA_046596615.1 Ilumatobacteraceae bacterium
CAATCCGCACAGTTGCATATTCGATAGCGAATTGACGATGAGCCTCGGCACGATGGTCAAGGTTCTCGGATGGTACGACAACGAGTGGGGCTACTCGAATCGGCTGGTCGACCTGGCTCTGTACGTCGCCAAAAATCGTTAATCGTCGGCTCTTGAAACCGCAGCGATGACGCGCGTGCCGACTCTCGAGGATCTCGGCGACGTCGCCGGCAAGCGCGTGCTCGTACGCGCCGATTTCAACGTGCCGATGTCCGGGCCCTACAACAACCGAATCATCACCGACGATTTTCGAATCCGTGCGGCACTGCCGACGATTAACTGGCTGATCGAGCGCGGCGCTACGGTCGTCTGTGCCAGCCACCTGGGGCGCCCTAACGGCGCCGTAGTTGCCAAGTATTCGATGGCGCCGATTCGTCAAAGACTCGAACGACTCGCGCCTGGCGTTGAACTAATGGAAAACCTTCGCTTCAATTCCGGCGAAGAGAGCAACGATCCGGCCTTCGTGCGCTCGCTGGTGGCCGGCTTCGATCTGTACGTAAATGACGCCTTCGGAGCATCACACAGGGAGCATGCCTCGATTGTCGGACCGCCCAAGACTCTGCCATCTGCGGCCGGTCGGCTGTTGCAGCGCGAGACCGAGGTGCTCGGCGAATTGCGCGAACACCCCAAGCGGCCATTCGTTGCCGTATTGGGCGGCGCCAAGGTAAGCGACAAGTTAGGGGTTATCGAGGCTCTGTCAAAGATCGTCGATGCGTTCCTGATCGGCGGCGCCATGTGCTTTACTTTTCTAGCAGCCAAGGGCTATTCGGTCGGCGACTCGTTGTGCGAACTCGATCAAATCGAAAACTGTAAAAAATTGTTGCAGGGCGCGACACCGATTCATCTGCCCGAAGACATCGTCGGTCTCGATGCCAATTCGCAATACGCAACGTTTGGCATTCGCCTTCCCGAGCACGCCAAGGGTCTCGACATCGGCCCGGGCTCGGCGGCAAGTTTCACCGACATAATTATGGACGCGCGATCGGTATTTTGGAACGGCCCGATGGGGATGTTCGAAGACGAACGATTCGCGGCGGGCACGCGCACCGTGGCGCAGGCCGTCGCCGATACCAAGGCGTTCACCGTCGTGGGCGGCGGCGATTCGGCCGCGGCGCTGGCACAGTTCGGTTTAGAAGATCAAGTCGACCACGTCTCAACCGGCGGGGGAGCCTCGCTCGAATTTCTCGAGCTAGGTGACCTTCCGGGTCTGGCGGCACTTAGAGGAGCACCAAATGTCAGATAGCACAAGACTCACACCACTTATCAGCGGTGGTGGGCGCACGCCACTTATCAGCGGCAACTGGAAGATGAATCACAATCACTACGAGGCGATCCAGTCGATCCAGAAACTTTCGTACCTGCTCTCGAAGGATGATTTCGCTGCGTGCGATGTCAGCATCCATCCTCCGTTCACCGACCTCCGCAGCCTGCAGACCCTGATCGATGCCGATGACCTTAAATTTTTCCTCGGCGCGCAGCACTGCCACTTCGAAGACAGCGGCGCATTCACCGGCGAAGTTTCGCCTCTGTTTCTGGCCAAGTTAAATGTGGAGTACGTGATCGTGGGGCATAGCGAGCGACGCGAAATCTTCGGCGAGACCGACGACATCGTCTACCAAAAGATTGTGGCGGTCCAGAAGCACGGCATGACGCCGATTGTTTGCGTCGGCGAGACGCTGACCGAGCGCGACAACGGGGCGACGATGACCAAGGTTTTGAGACAATTGCGCTCGGCGCTGAGCAATCGCAGCGTTGATCAAGTTAAGTCGATGGTGATCGCCTACGAGCCGATCTGGGCGATCGGTACTGGTCGCACCGCGACTCCTGGCGATGCCCAAGCCGTGCTCGGGGCGATTCGCGCAGAGGTCGCCGCCATCTCGGGGCGGGCAGCCGCCGACGACGTTCGGTTGCAATACGGCGGCAGCGTCAAGGCTGCGAATATCTCCCAAATCATGGCCCAGCCAGATATCGACGGCGTGCTCGTGGGGGGCGCCAGCCTGGATCCGGCCGAGTTTGCCCGAATAGTGCAGTATCGCCTCCACGGCTGACGACTTCCGAGATCCCCGTTTTGATTGTGTGCCCATCAGGTCTGTTAGCCTTTGCTCATTAGTGGGGGCATCCTGCCCTCACACAAATTGGGGACATCTAGTCCCCACCTACATCGACGGGGAGGTCGTTAGTGAGAAAAACTAAAAAGGTTATGAAGTTCGCGGTTGGGCTTGTAGCGCTGTCAATTATTGCCGCAGCGTGCGGCAGTAGTGACAACGCGGCGGTGGATACTACGGCGGCACCAGAGCCGAGCGTAAGTTATCCAACGGCCTTGGCCGATTGCGCCAATGTCAGTTACGACTATGCCAAGCCAGAATCAACTAGCAAGGGCATGACCGTGACGTACGACATCGCGCCAGAGGCTGTGTGGGAAGACGGTTCTGCCATCACTGTTGCAGATTTCAAGGCAACGTGGGACGCGGTTCTTAACACTCCGGGTTCATTGTCGACAGTCGGATACGACCAGATCACTGCGGTCGAAGCCGGCAGCAGCGACAAGCAGGTCGTGGCCACATTCAAGTCGGTCTACGCACCATACAAGACGCTCTTCGGCGGTCTGATCAAGGCGGCGGCGGTCAAGAACACCGCGGACATTTCCGGTGACTTTGCCGACTTCCTCCCATTTTCGGGTCGTCCGTACAAGATGAAGTCGTGGAGCAAGGACCAGATTGTCTACGTACCAAACGACAAGTATTGGGGCACCGACAAGGCCGTCACCAAGAAGGTCGTCATGGTTCCAAAGGCCGACAGCGACACCGAGATCGCATCGATCAAGGCCGGCGAAGTCGACTTCATCTATCCGCAGTACTACGGCGGCATCACTGAAGCAGTCGCGCAGGACAACATCGCGTCATCCGTGCAATTTGGCGGAGACTACGAGGCTTTCTACTTCAACCAGAAGTGTGGGCCATTCGCTGATCCGATCTTCCGCGCAGCATTCTCGATGTCGATCGACCGCGAGGCACTCTTCCAGCAGATCTACATCCCAATCAGCGATCAGGGCGTACTCTTGCAGTGCGGTCCGATCGTTCCTGGGCCGAACTGTGCCGGAGACGAGTTCGCAGGTAGCTTCGACGCCGCAGGCGCAGAGGCACTTCTAACCGAAAATGGTTGGGCAAAGGGCAGTGATGGATTCTGGGCAAAAGATGGCGCACCAGCACCGGCGATCCGTTGGATCATCAACACCGGTAACACCCGCCGCGAGAACACCCAGGCCTATCTCATTCCGCTGCTACAGGCAGCCGGCTTCAATGTAAATGCCGACAACTGCGACGCTGCTTGCTACTTCCAGAAGCGGCTTCCAGCCCTCGACTACGACATGGCGATGTACATCAGCACCGCTCCGCCGGACCCTGGTTACCTAACCAGTTCGTTCGTCTGTGACCAAATCCCGACTGCAGCAAACCAAAATGCTGGTCAAAACAGTCAGGGCTGGTGCAACAAGGAAGCATCGGATCTGCTTTACGCGGCCGATGCCGAAGTTGACACATCCTTACGTTCGGCGAACATCAAGGCCGTACTAAAGCTAATGGCCGCGGATCACGTGCTGTTGCCGTTATTCCAGTTCCCGAAGTCCGGTTTCTGGCGCACAGACAAGGTGGGCGGTCCGGTTGACGGAGAGCTCAACAACTACACCGCGTTCATCAACTTCCACCAGTGGACCGACGTCGATGGCGACGGACAAATTGTCATCGGTGCGGAGCAGTGGCCGGAGTGTCTCAACCCAATTACGGAGTGTGCAAACTCTTCGTGGATGGTTTGGACGACTGTGTTCCCTGTTAGCCCGGGAGTTTGGGCCACAACAAACGGTGGCGACTATGCCCTCACCAACTTGGTGACAGGCGAGCCTGTCGTTACCGTTCTTTAGTAATCAAAACTACATTTAAGTAACGCACAGACGGTGCGCGGGTTGGCCTTGAGGCTTAGCCTGCGCACCGTCTGCGTTGTAATCGGAAAAGGAATTTGATGTTGCGCTTCATTGTTCGCAGAATCGCCTGGGCGATCCCGACTCTGTTGCTCGTGACATTTCTCGTGTACGTTGCCCTGCGCCTTGGCACCAATCCCGTCAACAGCTACCTGCGATCGAATCCGCGGGCCTCGGCAGATAAGATCGCCCAGTACAAAGAGCTGAACGGCCTCGGCTCCAATTACGTGGCCGGGTATTTCGGCTGGCTGCAACACTTCGTCACCTTCAATTGGCCGCGCAGCATCAAGGGCAGCCGCGAAGTTTTGCCGGCCCTAAAGGACGCGCTCGCCAACAGCCTGCGACTCGGTATTGCGGCGACGATCGTCGGGATCGTAATTGGGTTAGGCATTGGCGTTTTTGCCGCGCTTCACCCGGGTGGCCGGCGAGACGTCACCGTGAATACGGCGGCATTCATCGGCATCTCGATACCTCCGTACATCTCGGCGATCCTGTTGCAACTTGTCTTTGCGGTGTACTGGAGCCGCTGGTTCGGGCACACGCTGTTTCCGACTTCCGGCGTGTATCCGCCGGGCCACTCGGGGTTCAACCCTGTGCTGATGCTGAAACACATGGCGCTGCCAATTATCGTCGTGGCGATACAAATCATTGCGGTTTACAGTCGGTACATGCGGTCTTCGCTTCTGGATGTAATCAATTCCGACTACATGCGAACGGCTCGGTCGAAAGGCATCAGCGAGCGGCGTATTCTCATTCGCCACGGCATGCGCAATGCCTTGATTCCGATCGTCACGATCGCCGCCCTAGACGTAGGTTCAATCGTCGGCGGACTCATCATTACCGAGAGAATTTTTGATTATCCTGGAATAGGCGTGTACTTCCTGAGGTCCTTCGACGACGGCGACTTCCCGTTGATGATGCCGTTGATGGTGCTTATCGTGGCCTCAGTTTTATTGTTTAATCTCATAGCCGACATCATGTACGCGTGGCTAGATCCGAGGATTCGCCTTGATTGAAGCCGAACTGCCCACAATTTCGCCGCGGCGGATGGCCCTCAAGCGCTTTGTAAGTCACAAGGCCGCCGTCGCCAGCTGCGTCGTGCTCGGACTTTTCATTCTCTTAGTGATTCTGTCGCCATTGACGGCGCGCTACGGGGTTAACCAGGCCGTCCGCAAGCCGCCGAACTCCTTCCTGCCACCCCAGAAGATTGCCTGGATGGGAACAGACGACATCGGCCGCGACATCTACAGCCGACTCATCTACGGTATTCGCGTCTCGCTCATCATCGGCATGTCCAGCGCGATCATCGCGGTGGCGGTCGGGTGCGTCGTTGGGGCGGTGGCGGGGTTTAGGGGCGGCTTCTTTGACGACGTGGTCATGCGCGTCACCGACTTGTTTCTCGCCTTCCCATTCTTGGTGGCGCTGCTAGTTGTGCGCAATATGTTTGGTGCTCTCACCTGGCTTTCGCCGCTAGTCGGCGACACGGGCTCGATC
>JBKJMC010000012.1:0-2602 GCA_046596615.1 Ilumatobacteraceae bacterium
CGACACCGGGATGCCCTTCCACGAAGTGAAGAACAGCGTTATCGCCGCCGCCGTCTCTGCCGCCACGCCACCCATCGGTTGCAGCCGCGTCAACTTGTTGCCCATCGTCTTGACGATACGCCAACCCCCAAACATTGTGCCGAGCGCAATCGCCGTGTGTGCGCTGAGCACGACCCACAGCGGCACATCACCGTCTTTGCCAACCTTGCCCGCCCCAATCAGTAACGCCAATATCAATCCCATCGTCTTTTGCGCGTCGTTGGCCCCGTGCCCGAGGCTGAAAGCCGCAGCCGAAACCAACTGCATTCGCCTAAAAACCTTGTTCGTCATCTTCACGTTCTTAATTCGAAACACCGCCCACATCAGCAACAACATCAAGATCAGGCCGAGGGCGAAACCAACCAGCGGCGAGTACACAATAAACACGCCCGTCTTACGCAATCCTTCGAGCAAAACAACGTGCCCGCCGTCCTTCATGATCGCGGCCCCCACCATTCCGCCGACAAGTGCGTGCGACGACGAACTCGGCAGCCCGAGCCACGCCGTCAGCACATTCCAAAATATGGCGCCGACGAGGCCCGCGAAGATGACCCCGATCGAAATCACATCTGGGTTAACAACGCCCTTGGCGATCGTCTTGGCCACCGCCGTGCCCAATACCGCGAACGCGATGAAGTTCCAAAACGCGGCCCACGCCACCGCCTGTACCGGCGAAAGCACCCTCGTCGCCACAACCGTTGCAATCGAGTTCGCGGCGTCGTGAAACCCGTTGACAAAGTCAAACATCAGCGCTAGGCCGATCACCGCCACCAGTGCGAACTGCGACATATTTACTTAGGCGTGCTTCACTGCAATTGTCTGCACCACATCGGAAACGTCTTCGACCGCGTCAATTGCGCGCTCGATCGCCTCCACAATTTCCTTCCACCGCAAAATGTCGAGCGCGTCGTACGATCCCGAGAAAAGGTCGCCGGTGGCCCGGCGAAACATGCGGTCGGCCGAACTCTCCAACTGATCGATCTCGTCGACCAAACGATTGATGTCGGTAAATGACGAGAGATTCTTCATCAACTCCAAGTTCTTTAGCGTGATCTCTTCGAGCACTTGCGCCATATCCGATAACCCCGGCAGCAAACCCGTCACATGATGCAGGTAAATCAAGTCGGCGGCGGCAAAAATCTCGTCGACAACGTCGTCTAAGTTTGACATCAGCGCGCCCAAGTCCTCGCGGTCAAACGGCGTCACCAACGAGCGCTCAAGCCTGCGGTTGAGTTCGCGCACCAACTCATCGGCGCGGCGCTCGGCCGACATGATCGCGTCAATCTCTACTTCCGCTGGCGGCAACGCTCGCAAGATTCCTACTATGCGAGCCGCACAATCATGGGCGATCGTCGCCGACTCTTCTAAAAGTGGGTAGAACCCTTCATCGCGCGGAAATATCCGAAATGCCATAAAAACCTCTTTCGTCAGCCGTCAAAAACTAGCAAAATTACCGACCCGCTAGAGACTCCGCACCGTCCGAAAGCCGCTGCGCCAGCCAAGCCAACGGCAACGAGATCGCCATTACCAGAGTCGCCACGACGGTCACGTACGGCAACACATTGGGGCGCGAGAAGTTATTCAAGATCCATTGCGGCAGCGTCTCGACCCCCGCGCCGGCCGTAAAGGTGGTCACAACCACCTCGTCGAAACTCAAGGCGAAAGCCAAGATGCCGCCCGAGACCACGGCCCCTCGCACGAGTGGCCAGGTCACGTACCTAAACGTCTGCCACCCGCTCGCGCCGAGGTCGGCAGATGCCTCGCGCACATTCGGCGCCATCCGCCGCAGCCGCGCGCCCACGTTGTTGTACGCAATCACGATGCAAAACGTGGCGTGGCCCGCGATCACCGAGAGCAACCCGAGGTCGATCCCCAGGCGCACAAACGCATTGCGCATCGCCACGCCAGTAACGATGCCCGGCAACGCAATTGGCAGCACGGCCAAAAAACTCACCGCATTCTTGCCAAAGAACTCGAACCGCTGCAGGGCGAAGGCCAGCAACGTGCCCAACACGATCGCGATCAGCACCGCGATCATCGCCAACTTCGCCGACGTCATCAGCGCCTCACGCGCGCTCGCCACATCCATAATCGTCGTCCACCATTTTGTCGTAAAACTCTTCGGTGGCCAAGAGATGCTCGACGAGGCGTTAAACGACAGCACCAAAATGATCACGAGCGGCAGGTACATCAGCCCGATCACGCCATAGGTGACGAGCCGCAACGACCAAAACGCGCTGCGCGACACCTGCATCAGAGGTTCTCAAACGCGCCGAGGCGCGCCATCAGTGCCAGGTACGCGAGCATGATGCCCACCGGCCACAACGTAAACGCCGCCGCCAGCGGCTGGTTCGGCGCCAGCAATACCCGCTCGATGATGTTGCCGATCATCTGCGCCGTGCCGCCCACCACTTTCACGGTGATGTAGTCGCCGAGCGACAACGAAAAAGTAAAGATGCTGCCAGCCGCAATCGACGGCACCAGCATCGGCATGATCACCGAGCGAAACGTGCGCAGCGAGCCCGCGCCCAAGTCAGATGAGGCGTCGAGCAAAGAGTTCGGC
>JBKJMC010000019.1:0-5266 GCA_046596615.1 Ilumatobacteraceae bacterium
TTTTGTCATCGGTTTGCAGGGCGTTGATCAGGGTCGTCATGATGCGGGCGCCGGTCATGCCGAATGGATGACCCAAGGCAATTGCGCCGCCGCGGGTGTTGAGTTTTTCCATCGGGATCCCCAGGTGCTTGGCGGACGGAATCACCTGCGCCGCGAAGGCCTCGTTGATCTCGACAAGATCAATCTGATCGATCGTCATGCCCGCACGCTTCAGCGCTTGGCGGCACGCTTCGATTGGCCCCAGGCCCATGATCTCTGGGTTAAGCCCGGATACACCGGACGAAATAATTCTTGCCAGCGGGGTGATCCCGAGTTTCTTTGCCTTCTCTGCGCTCATCACCATCACAGCCGCTGCGCCGTCGTTAAGTGGGCACGCGTTGCCGGCGGTGATCTGGCCGTCCGGGCGAAACACCGGCTTCAACCCCGCCAGCGCCTCTGCCGTAGTGCCGTCGCGTGGGCCGTCGTCTTTGCTGATGACGGTGCCGTTGGGCAATGTCAACGGCGTGATCTCGCGCTCGAAGAAACCGTTTTGCTGGTTCTTCACAGCAAGTTGTTGCGAGCGGGCACCGAAGGCATCCATCTCCTCGCGCGTCACGTTCTCGATTTCGCGGACGTTCTCGGCAGTCTGGCCCATGGCAATATACGCGTCTGGCAAACCAGTGGGTGGCGTCCATGTGCCCTGGCCGCCACCAGCGCGCAACTTTGTGCGCTCGCCCGATGGTTTGAATATTGCGTTTGGCGCGAGGTCGCTGGCGCCGAACTGGTAGCGGCTCACCGTCTCGACGCCCGCGGCAATAAAGCAATCGCCCTCGCCCGCCCTGATGGCGTGAGCGGCCATGCGAATGGTTTGCAAACTTGACGAGCAGTAACGGTTGACGGTGACGCCGGGAACATCGTCGAGTCCTGCGAGTATCGCCACCATGCGACCAATGTTGAAACCACCTTCGCCAGCGGGTTGGCCGATGCCGAGCATCAAGTCTTCGACATCGGAGGCCTTCACTTGCGGAACTTTGGCCATGAGCGCGCGCACAATCTGCGCCGACATGTCGTCCGGGCGGAGGTCTACGAGGGTTCCCTTATTGGCGCGACCGATCGGGCTGCGAGCCGTGGCGACGATGACTGCATCAGACATGAATGCTCCGTTCGATACTGAGTAATTTGTTACTGAAAGATACCATTTGCGAATGGATCTCGCCCCAGTGGACCTCGACCAGATCAATATCTCAGAGCCCGATTTTTGGACCGCCCCTCGCGAACACCGCGAGTCGGTGTTTGCCACACTGCGCCGCGAGGCTCCCGTAAAGTTCTTCGCCGAAATGGCACTTATGAATTTCCCGACCGGCCCGGGATATTGGGCGCTCACCAAACACGAAGACATATGGCATGTCAGCCGTAACCCGCAGCTTTTCTGTAGCGGCAAGGGCTCAAACATCGTCGACCTAACGACCGAACTCAACGAATTTTTCGGCTCGATGATCAGCATGGACGACCCCAAGCATGTGCGACTGCGCTCGATTGTCGCCCGCGGATTCACTCCCAAAGAAATTTCGCGCATTGAAGAATACGTGAGAATTAAGGCGCGAACGGTCGTAGACGAAGTGATCGAAAAGCACGACGGCCGCGAATTCGATTTTGTCGGCGATATCGCCGCCCCGTTCCCGCTGCAGATCATCTGCGAGATGATGGGAATTCCAAAATCGGACGAGCGCCAGATTCTTGACTGGACAAATGTGATCTTGGGTGCTGGCGACCCCGATTTTGGTGGAACAATTGAGAATCTGATTGCGGTGGCTCTGGAGATGTTCGCCTACGCGCAGGCTCTCGGCGAAGACCGCCTTAAAACATCGCGCGACGACCTCACCAGCGTGATGATGCACGCCGAAGTTGACGGCGAACGCATGTCGCCGCAAGAATTTGGCAGTTTCTTTATTTTGCTAGTGGTGGCCGGCAACGAGACCACACGCAACGCCATAAGCCACGGAATGCTCGAACTCACCCGCCACCCCGACCAGCGCGCAACTTGGTTCAACGACTTCGACGCCAACACGAAGAACGCCGTCGAGGAAATTGTTCGCTGGGCGTCGCCGGTAATTCACTTTCGCCGCACCGCCACCAGCGACACGGAGATTCGCGGTGTGAAAATTGCTGCAGGTGAAAAAGTCGTGATGTGGTACAACTCGGGCAACCGCGACGAAGATGTCTACAAAGACCCGTACAAGTTTGACGTGACTCGAAGCGCCAACCCCGCGCAAATCGGATTTGGCGCCGGCGGACCCCACTTCTGCCTTGGCGCCAACCTTGCGCGGCGCGAAATCTCGGTGATGTTCGACGAAATTCGCCGCCGACTGCCCAACTTGCAAATCACGGGCGAGCCCGAATACCTGCGCAGCAATTTCATCAACGGCATTAAGCGCATGCCCTGCCGGAACAGCTAGGTCAGGAGCAGCCGCTACTCGACCCGCAGTCGCCACACACGTAACACGCACCGGCGCGTTGCATGTTTGCCGAACCGCACGATGAGCAGATCTGGCCGGTTTTTGCCGGCGTAGAGGCACTATGACGAGGCTGGCTCTGCGCGGCGCGATCGATTTCGAGCACCAAGTCAGACACTGAAGGGATCGTCTTCGGGTCGGCCATCACGTCGATGCCTTGGGTTGTCTCGACCAGCGACTCTTCAACGCCGGGCAGCGTCGGCTGCAAGCGCTCCTCGCGGGTGTAGATGCCCAACTCGGCGCGCTCGTTGTCGCTTAGGTACTCAACTGCGAGGCGACGGAATAGATAGTCAACGATCGAAGAGGCCATGCGAATGTCGGCATCATCAGTCATGCCGGCCGGTTCGAAGCGCGTGTTGATGAATGCCTCGATGAAGGCGCGTAGTGGCACCCCGTACTGCAGGCCGTAGGAGATGCTCTTAGCGAAGGCGTCCATGATGCCCGCCAGGGTTGAGCCCTGCTTCGAAACGGTGAGGAATACTTCGCCAGGGCGACCGTCTGCATACTCGCCTACCGTGGCGAATCCTTTGCAATCGGCCACGCGAAACTCGAACGTGCGACCGCGGCGCGACCGCGGCAACTTCTGGCGAATCGGCTGGTGCACGATTCGCTCAACGATGCGCTCGACAACGTTCTCAACAACATCGTTGACTTCGCCAAAGGCGGCGGCATCGGCGGTGCCCTTCTCGCCATCTTTCTTGGCCGTCGATAGTGGCTGGCCGACCTTGCAATTGTCGCGGTACACGGCAACTGCCTTGACGCCGAGCTCCCATGACAACATGTGCAACTCTTCGATGTCTTCAATGCTGGCGTCTTCCGGCATATTCACAGTCTTGGAGATCGCCCCCGACAAGAACGGCTGGGTCGCGCCCATCATGCGCACGTGTCCCTCGTAGTGAATCGTATTGTCGCCCATCGAGCAGGCGAATACGGGTAGGTGCTCGACCTTGAGGTCCGGCGATCCGACGATCGTCTTATTGATGTCGATGTATGCCACGATGTCGTCAACCTGCTTGGCGTTGTAGCCAAGTTGGGTCAGGGCTCGCGGAACGGTTTGGTTGACAATCGACATGTTGCCGCCGCCGACAAGTTTCTTAAATTTTACGAGACCGAGGTCAGGCTCGATGCCGGTCGTATCGCAATCCATCATCAGGCCGATGGTGCCAGTTGGTGCGAGCACGGTTGCCTGACTATTGCGCACCCCGTATTCTTCGCCGTCACGTACTGCGGCCTCCCATGAGTCGCTAGCGGCAACGACAAGATCTTGCTGCACGGTGTCGATGTTTTTGATTTCATAGTTGGCGTCTCGGTGCATCCGCAAGACGTTGAGCATGTAACGCTCGTTGGCGGCGAAGCCAGAGAACGAACCCATGCGGCTGGCCGTGCGGGCGCTGGTGGGGTAGGCGTGGCCGGTCATTAGTGATGTCAGCGCGGCGGCCCAGGCGCGACCGCCGTCCGAGTCGTAGGGCATACCGAGTGCCATTAACAGCGCGCCGAGGTTGGCGTAGCCGAGACCAAGCTGACGGAAAATGCGGCTATTCTCGCCGATTTTTTCTGTTGGATAGTCGGCGTTGCCGACGAGGATCTCTTGCGCCGTGAACATCACCTCAATAGTGTGGCGATACGACTCGACATCGAAGACATCGTCTTCGCCGAGGTACTTGAGCAAGTTGATCGAAGCCAAGTTGCATGCAGAGTTATCGATGTGCATGTATTCGCTGCAAGGGTTCGAACCGTTGATGCGACCCGCGGCGTGCGCGGTGTGCCACTTGTTGATAGTGGTGTCGAACTGCAAACCAGGGTCCGCGCACTCCCAGGAGGCGGTGGCGATCTGGCGCCATAGGTCACGGGCGCGAATCGTACGAATTGGGGCGCCATCTTTGACGGCCTTGAGTGTCCAGTCGCGGTCTTCTTTGACGGCGTTCATGAATTCGTCGGTGACGCGCACTGAGTTGTTGGCGTTTTGGTATTGCACTGAGAACGAGTCGGCGCCATCGAGATCCATATCGAAGCCGGCGTCGCTCAGCGCTCTGGCCTTCTTCTCTTCGCGGGTCTTGCACCAGATGAACTCTTCGATGTCTGGGTGATCGGCGTTAAGGATCACCATCTTGGCGGCTCGACGTGTCTTGCCACCCGATTTAATAGTGCCTGCCGACGCATCTGCGCCGCGCATGAAACTCACTGGGCCCGAGGCGGTGCCGCCGCCCTTCAAGTGCTCAGCGCTCGAGCGAATATTGGAGAGGTTGATTCCCGCGCCAGAACCGCCCTTGAAGATAATCCCTTCTTCCTTGTACCAATTGAGAATCGCGTCCATCGTGTCGTCGACGGCCAAGATAAAGCAAGCACTCGCCTGCTGCGGCACACCAGGCACGCCGATGTTGAACCACACCGGCGAATTAAATGCGGCTCGCTGCGTAACCAAGATGAACTTCAACTCGTCGCGAAATGCTTCGGCCTCTTCGGTGTCGGCGAAGTAGCCACCCTCGATGCCCCAGTTCGCGATCGTGTCGGCGACGCGGTCGATCACTTGACGAAGCGAGTGCTCGCGCTCAGGTGTGCCCGGTGTGCCTCGGAAATATTTCTGAGAAACGATGTTTGTAGCATTCAGTGACCAGCCAACTGGGAACTCGACGCCGAGTTGCTCAAAGGCGTTGGTGCCGTCCTTCCAGTTGGCGATGCGGGCATCGCGCTTCTCCCAGACCATCTGGTCGTAGGGGTGCACACCAGCAGATGTGAATAGGCGGCGGATCCCGATGGCGAGACGTTCTGGGGCA
>JBKJMC010000036.1:0-2535 GCA_046596615.1 Ilumatobacteraceae bacterium
CTTGTCGCGCAGGTCTGAACTCAACTGTACGAACTGCGAATCGATGCGGCCCGCAAGGTTACGCAGGTCGCGGCGAGTAGCCGCTGTGTCAAGTAGTGGGTCTGTGTCGTCAACGACAGATTGTTCAATAGGGCCTTTGGTCGGCTCGTCACGTTCCATTTCTGCTCCGATTGTTTTTGTTGTCATGCTCGCGATGTGTGCCGCTGGCCAAAGAAATGGCAATAAGTCTCAGTATTACACGGGCCTTACTTTGGCTGTCAAGTACCAGCGAGTTCAACGTACCGACACAACATGTTTGCCAGTTTGATCTGGTCAATCGTCTTGCAGTTGACATTCAACAACTGCGGCGAGGCCACAACCACGGTCAGCGCCTGGGCCCGGCTAACTGCCACATTGAAGCGGTTTTTACTGTACAAAAACTCAAAATTACGAGGTATATCGTCGGCGCTCGAACTCGTATACGAAACGAGAACGATGGGTGCCTCACTTCCTTGGGCCTTGTCGACTGTGCCCACTCGCTGCTGAACTACCTCATCGGTTATCCCGAGTTGCTTAGCATCTCGAATTTCGAGCAACTTTCGGCGTAACTCTTGCACCTGGGCGTTGTACGGTGCGATCACAAAAATATCGCGGGGAGCAATGGGGCGCACCACGCCAAACTTGTCGGTGAAGTCGCGTCCGAGCACCGACTCATAGATCTTCACAACCTCACGAACCTCTTGCAGGCTGCGCACCGAACACCCCTCGTGCTCAACCGGCACCCACCGCAACCCCGATCCAGACACGAGCCCGCCAGCCCCGATACTTTGCAACGCGCACGGGCCATCGGCGGTCAGCTTGCCCTCATAAACCTGCTCTGAGATAAATGACGCGATAGTCGGATGCATTCGCCGAGTAACTGGAAGCAAGATGCCGTAATCGGCCGGCACGACGTCGTGGCCTTGGTTGATGTGCTCGAGACCTGACAAACCAGATGTGCCAGGATGTGCGGCTCGCGTTGGTTGCTTGAGTTGCTGTGGGTCGCCAACGAGCACAGTGTTGCGCGCCGCAAGCGATACCGCAAGGCTGTCAGCAAGTGAAAGCTGGCCGGCTTCGTCGATTATCAACGTGTCGACCGAATCGCGCATTGCCGCATTACTGAACAGAAAGCTCGTACCGACGATCACGTCAAACTTCTCGAAGCTGGAGGCAATCTTTTTCGTGTCGGTAACGACCGAGAGCGCCACCTCTGGCCCAATATGGCCAAAGTTCACCGTATTGTCCTTGGGTTTGACGACAACTCGCAATGGGGTCTCTGCGATGAACCCGAGCTCGGCGGCAAACTGCATCATCTCGCGCAGCAACTGGTGGGCGGCCGCATGGGTGTTGGAAGTGATGCCAATGCGGTGTCCCTTTTTGATGAGCGCCAAGATCGCCTTCGCCGAAGAGTATGTCTTGCCGGTTCCTGGTGGCCCTTGAATCACCAAGTACGACCTATCGAGGTGGTGAATCGCCTCGGCAATGTCGGCGGTCGTCATCGCCTCGTTTTCGCTTACCGACCGCAGATTGAACCCATCAACAAACCGCGGGGGGTGCAGAGCCAATATCTGCTGCGCGGCCGGAAATTTCGTAAAGTCATCAACATTTACGGCTACCGCCAGTTCTTGTAACGCCACTTCAAATTGCGCTTTCGAGAAAAACTCCCTCACGAATACCGATCGCGGGTTTGGGATCTCTTCCGACTCATAGCGCAGATCAATTTCAACAATTCCGTTGTCTAGATCAATGCTCACGACAGTCGCCTTACCAGTCGGCCCAGCGTCGTCGACGCCTTCGCGAAATGGCCAGAAAGTTGAAGAGTCGAGCGTCGCGCCCTGAGTGACTTTCGTGATCTGCGTCGGGTCGAACTTGTATTGTCGCACCGCCTTAAAGCCGTACTTTTTCGAGTTCGTGCTGCCAGCCGAGATCTCGCGCACGAACTGCAGGCCGGCTAACGCGCTCGGGCTGTCGTACAACTCGTCGTCCTCCATCGACAAGAAGGTGAGAAATTCCCAAGTGTCGACGGCCTGTTCGCGCTTGTGAAAATCGAGCAAGTCGGCCATCAGCCAGCGATGTTGCAACGCCAGTGCGGCGTCTTCGGCTAGGTCGGGGTTGAAGCGATCGGCGTTGAGTTGCGCAACAAGCCCAGTGCCGATCGTCTCGTCTTCGACTGCGATCCGAAGTTGCGGGCGCGTCAGCCTGTTCAACTCGTCTGGCGAGGCGGCCAGTTGCGTGTGCAACAAAGCGAGTTGCGCCTCTAGCCAATCGCGCAACTCAATTGTCGAGTAGCAGTCGTTCTTGTTATATTCGGCGAGTTCGCGCAACACCGCCACATCGCCCTGTGGTCCCAGCCCATTGTTATTGATCGACTGCAGCCAACGCTCGTAGTACACAATGCTCAAACCGCCGTCGGCCACCAAGTCGGTGCGGTCAAAGTTGTACATCTGCTCGAGCTTCTTGATCGAATACGACTCGACACCAATACGCATCGCTTGCATCACCACGCGCGAAAGGTCA